>DAHVLW010000101.1:0-4840 GCA_027320205.1 Acidimicrobiaceae bacterium | reverse complement strand
CGGCGCTCGGGGCGGACCGTCTCGAGGTCCAGCTCGAGTCGGCCCAGCACCTCGAACTGCTGCGCGCGGCGGTCGAGGAGCGGAGGCTCGTCGAGATCGACTACCTCGGCTCGGCGCGCGGCCGAGAGACGACTCGGGTCGTCGAGCCACACGCCGTCGTGGCGCTGGAGGGCCGCTTCTACCTCGACGCGTACTGCCACCTCGCCGACGCCTGGCGCCGCTTCCAGCTCGAGCGCATCAGCTCGGCCCGCCCGTCGTCGACGCGTTTCGCGCGCCGGAGGGCGCCCGAAGAGCTCGAGGGGCCTCGAGCCTTTCGCGGCGGGCCCGGCACCGCCGTCGTGCTGATCGCCGTTCCCGAGGGCCGCCAGGCGCTCCTCGACCGGCTCGCCGCGGGGCCTCTGGAGCCGGCCGGTGGCGGACGGGTGGTCGTCCCGATCCGCGTCGGCGACGCCAACTGGCTCGGCCGGCTGCTACTGCGCCTCGGGCCGGAGGCCGAGGTGCTGCATCCGCGCGAGCTCTTTGACGCCCGGGCCGAGGTCGCCCGTCGGGCGCTGGCGCGCTACCGGCGGTCGGTCGGCGCCTCCGGCGCCGGCGGCGCGCCGGCGACGCGGCGGTAGGTCGGGGAACATGGCGCCTCCCTACGGTCGCCGGCGTGCTCAGCCTGGCGAAGGTGGGGCGTGGCGGCCTCGCCTACTACCTCCAGACCGTCGCGGCGGGGCGGAGCTCCCGAGGCGGCCTCGTCGAGCGCGACGCCGCGTTCGTCGGGCGCGCTGCCGAGTCGCTCGGCATCTGCGACCTCGCCGTCGACGCCGGCACCCTGCGCGCCCTCGCCGACGGAGTCGACCCGAGGACGCGGGAGGTCCTCGACGACCGGCACGGCCGGGTGCGGGTTGCCGGCTTCGACTGCACCTTCGCCGCCCCGAAGTCCGTGAGCCTTCTGCACGCCCTCGGGCCGGCGCAGGCGGTCGAGGAGGTCCGCACCGCGCACGAGCGCAGCGTCGCGGCCGCGCTGTCGTTCCTCGAGGACGAGGCGGGACGTGTCCGGCGCAGGGCAGGCGGCGTCGAGCGCGTGATCCGGACCGACGGGCTCGTCGCGGCGGCCTTTCCGCACCGGACGAGCAGGGCGCCCGATCCGCACCTGCACACCCATCTCTTCGTCGCCAACCTCGGACGCGACGGCGCCGGCCGCTGGTCGGCGCTCGACGCGCGGCCCCTGTTCCTCCATTCACGGGTCGCCGGCGCGCTGTACCGGGCGGAGCTTCGCGCCGAGCTCACCCAACGGCTCGACGTCGCCTGGAGTTGGCGAGAGGACGGGATCGCCGATCTCGTAGGTGTACGACCGGACGTGCTCCGGGCGTTCTCGCAGCGGAGCGAGGCGATCCTCGCGGCACTCGAGCGCGCCGGGCCCGGCGCGGCGGCGACGCCGGCAGCGCGCCGGGCCGCCGCGTCGGCGACGAGGCCCGCGAAGGACCTTGAGACTCCCTACCCGGCGCTCGTGGAACGGTGGCGCGAGCGGGCCTACGACGCGGGCGTCTCGATGGGCCAGATCGCGCGCGTCGCGCCGGTGAGGCCCCCCGGCTCGCCTGCGCCGCCGACGACCCGCCGGCGTGACGGGCCGGACATCGGGGGCCGCCCCTTCACGCGGCGAGACCTGCTTCGCGCCCGGTCCTGCCGCGCCCAGGACGGCGAGAGAGTCGCAGAGATCGTCGCCGCCGTCGACGCCGAGCTCGCCTCCGGGCTCGCGAGCGGAGCATTCGCCCCAGATCCGGATGCGGGCCGAAGAGCGCCGGCGATGGGCGGGCGCGCCGGTGCGCGGTTTCCCGGCGGCCTCTTCGAGCCGCGCTTCGTCACCCGCGGCTACCTCACCGCCGAGCGCGAGCTCGTCGAGATGCTCGAGCGCGCGCCTGAGCCGGCGGCAGGGCAGTTCGAGCCCGGGCTCTACGCGCTCCGCCTCCATGCCGGCGCGTTCGGCGTCGCTCGGGCGCTCGCGGAACGGGCGAGCGCGGCGTACTCCGCGCACGCGCGCGTCGTCGTCCTCGCGCCGAGCCCGCGCCGAGCCGCGCACGCCGAGGCGCTGCTCGGGGTCGAGGTCCTTGCGTCCGGCGCCCGGGCGTTGCCCGAGGAGCGGGGTGCGCTCGTGATCGTCCTCGACGCCGCGTGCTGGGAGCCCCCGTCGCTTCGCGACGCCGTCGCGATCGCCGTCTCGAGGGGGGCGGTCGTGGTCGTCGCGCCAGGTCCGCGTGACGCCGGGCGGTCGGCACTTGCAACGGTTCTCGGAGGCCCGGACGCAGGCGTCGGTGCTCCTCTCGCCAGCATCGGGCCGAGCCCGGCCGCCGTACATGCCCAGGTCGTGCGCGCGCCGTCGGGCGCCGGAGCCGTCGCCGTGTCGCTCGTCGACCGTCTCGACGCGCTCCTGCCGACGTTCCTCGCCGAGTGCGCCCGGATGCGGACGACCGCCGGCGCGGCGATCGGCGTCGCCGGGGACTCCTCCGTCGCCGGCGAGATCGAACGCGCGGGTCGCGGCGAGACGGCTGTCGTCACACCGTCCCGCCTCGCGCACGCGCTCGCCCTCGCGCCGGGCGCGGGGATCGTCGTGCTCGGCGGTGCGCGCGTGCTCGGTCGGACCCTCCGGCGCGCCGGAGCTCTTCCGGCAGACGTGGTGCATGTCGCCGTCGCTCCCGCGACCCGCGAGCCTGCCGCAAGGGCCCGGTGGGTGGAGCGAGTGACCGCCGGCGGCCCGCCTGCGGAGCGGCCCGAGACGCGCCAGCGCGCTCGCGACGAGATCGGCCGTCAGACCCGCTTCGCGCGCGGCCCCGAGGGGATCGGCCGCTGAGGCTCAGCGACCCAGGCCGACGTCCGAGCTCTGCCGCCTGTCCCGCACGCGGTCTGGCTCTGCTCGCCGCAAGGGAGCTCGCTCGCGCCCGCCGAGGACGGCCGATCGCCAGGGCTCGACGAGGTGGAACGGCGTGAGACGGAGACGTCCCGGTCGGGCGCCCACGTAGACGACCGCGGTGCCCTTCGGAGCGTCGGCCAGGAGATCGGGGGGCAGTCGCCGCCGGGGCTCGCTCGAACGGGTGACGCTCGGCGGCGGCGCGTGGAGCAGGCCGGCAGAGCTCGTCACGGAGATCCTCTGGACGTCTCGTTCGCCCGCGAGAAGGGAGAGCGCGTCGAGCGTGCGGGTGTCGCCGATGCCCGGCAGCACCACCTTGGTCCCGAACAGCGTGAGGAAGCCGTCGGCTGCCTCCCCCCACCGGCCGCGCGCCTGGCTCAGGTCCTGCAGGCATGCGAGCGTCAACAGACCCTGGCTGCCACCTTCCCGGACGAGGTCGGGCAGGTCGTGCAGCGGCGCGATCCCAGCGAGCTCGTCGAGGACGAGCAGGAACGGCGCTCGATCGCCGTGGTGGGCGTAGACCGCACGGCGGACGTCCCTCACGAGCCCGGCGACGAGAGGCGCCGCCTGCTGCTGGTGCTCCGAGCCGGACACGACAAAGAGCGTGGCCGTGCTCTGGGCGAGATCCTCGACGTCGACGAGGCGCCCGCGGGCGCTCTCGAGCGCCGCTTCGGTCCGGTATCCGGAGAGCACGCTCGAGGCGGTCGACCAGATGCCGCTCTGCTCCCGTGCAACTGTGCGCCGCACGATGCCTTCGAGCAGATCCAAGGGGAGCTGCGCCTCGCGACGCGCGAGGATCGCGAGCGGTCGGTCACCGTCGTGGGTGTTCACCCAAGAGACGACGGTCTCGAGACCGGATTCCTCGAGGGCCGCCGCGTGCATCACTGCCGCGAGCAGCGCGGTGGCCCGCTCGGTCCAGTGCGCCGCCTCGCCGCGGTCGGCACCGGGGCGCGCCGCGCCCGCCATCGCGGTCGCGGTCAACAGCGCCGTGTCCCAACGCGTCGAGGACCGGAGCGGTGACCAGCCGACACGGTCGACTCCTGCAGGGGCCTGCACCTTCCCGCTCGGGTCGTAGAGCATGCAGGGACCGAGCCGCCTGCGCGCGGCGGCACATTCGAGGAGCACGTCGGGCTTCGTCGACGCGACGAGAACGCTTCCGCACGCCGCGACGACGTTCGGCACGACGATTCCACCCGTCTTTCCCGCACGCGGCGGCCCGACGACGAGAACGCAGTCCTCGGCGGGCGCAAACGCCGCGCCGGAGCGGCTCTGCCCGAGGTAGATGCCCCCACCCGCCGCGCGCGATGCCGCGAGCGCGAGGGCGTGCGCATCCAAGGCGGTCGGCGGCTTTCCCGGGTTGGTCGCCACGGGAGCAGGCCTACTGGACCGGTTTCCCGGCCACGCTCCCGGCAGCGGCATCGCTCGTGCATCTCGCCGTGAGATACCGCCGTGAATCCTTGGTTTGTGCGCGCCGACCTGCTAGCGTCAAGGTGTTCACGTAACTGATGGACCCCCGCCGAAAGAGGGGGCGCGATGCCGCCAGAACGATGATGCTTGCAATCTCGCGGCAAATCCTCTTGTATTGCGTGGACTTCTACACGATCACGAGGAGGTGGCCGTGAACCGGACCGAACTCATCGACGCAGTCAGTACCGATACCGGATTAACCCGCCAGCAGGCCGAGGCGGCGCTAGAGGCGGTCATCTACGAGGTGACCGCGGGCGTTCGCGGCGGCAACCCGGTGCGCATCACCGGGTTTGGCACGTTCAAGCTGCGCGAGCGCAAGGCACGCCGCGGCCGTAACCCGCAGACGGGTGCTCCGGTTCGGGTCAAGGCCTCCAAGGGCATCGGATTCACGCCTGGCGTCAAGCTGAAGGCAGACCTCAACTCGCGTGGGGCCATTGCCAAGCCCAAGCCCGCCCCGGTGCCCCGCGCCGCGGCGGCGACGAA
>DAHVLW010000096.1:0-1804 GCA_027320205.1 Acidimicrobiaceae bacterium | reverse complement strand
GATCTCCCGCTCGAACAGCTCCCGCTGCGAGCTGATCGAGATGTACTCGCCGGCGCCCATCGAGAACGCCCCGGCGAGCAGTCCCGCGAGGCCGGCGAGCAGCACGAACTTGCGGCTGGTGGAGGCTCCGACCACGCCCATGACCAGCGAGAGGTTCGACACCAGCCCGTCGTTCACGCCGAAGATCGCCGCCCGCAGCGCCCCGGAGGCGTCCCCGCGATGCCAGCGCTCGCCGCGCACGATGCCCCCGCGGACGTTCGCCGGCGAGAGCCCGGCGACCACGCGTGCGTGCAGCCGCTCGTCGACCGCCATCTTGCGGCTCGCCTCGGGGACCTCGTCGTAGTGGCCGGCGTCCCGGACCTCGGCCGACTCGACCATCGGCAGCACCGCCCGGGGGCCGAACCGGCGCGCGAGGAACGTGAGCAGGCGGGTCCGCCGCCCGAGCCGGTGGTCGGCGTCGGTCGGGGCCGGGCGGCCGAGCTCGACCAGCAGGTCCGACCAGTGCTTGGCGTGCACGAGCTCGGCCTCGGCGAGCTCCTCGAAGATCTCGCGCCGCTCGCCCTCCGACGCGGCGGCGAGCGCCTGGTACAGGGCGGCGCCGTCCATCTCGTCGTTCCAGTGCTGGCGGTACTCCCGCTCCCGGCGAGGGTCGGCCGGCGCTGGCCCGGAGGGCGTCGCCGTGGTCATCGCTACACCACGAACGTACTCGAATACGACGCGAGCGTCCGCAGGTAGTTGGCGCGCTCGTACGCGGCGGGGTCGGCGGCGGCCCGCCGGCTGACGCTCCCCCGGAGCTGCGCGACCGAGTCGTATTCGTGGTCGTCCAGCCACTCGGCCATCGAGGCCTGCACTCGCCGCAGGTGGTCCGGCCCGTGGCGCAGCAGGGCCGAGGTCGTCATCGCGACGTCGGCGCCGGCAAGCAGCACCTTCAGCGCGTCCTCGGCCGTGTGGACGCCGGTCGTCGCGGCCAGCGAGCATCCGACGTTGCCGTGGAGGATCGCGATCCAGCGCAGCGGCAGCCGCAGCTCGTCGGAGCCGGACAGCACCAGGTGCGGGACCACGTCGAGGGTCTCGAGGTCGAGGTCAGGCTGGTAGAAGCGGTTGAACAGCACCAGGCCGTCGGCCCCGGCCGCAACCATCTCGCGCGCCATCGCCGGGATCGAGCTGAAGAACGGGCCGACCTTGACGGCGAGCGGGATCCGCACGGCCGCGCGGACGGAGCCGACGACCTCGAGGTAGCGGCGCTCGACCTCCGCCCCGGAGACCTCGGGATCGGTGGCCACCAGGTAGACGTTCAACTCGATCGCGTCGGCCCCGGCCTCCTCGAGCAGCGTCGCGTGGTGCACCCAGCCGCCGGGCGTGACCCCGTTCAGGCTCGGGATGACCGGGATCGCGAGCGCCTCCTTCGCCCTCGCGACCAGCTCGAGGTAGCGGTCCGGGCCCGTGTTGTAGTCCCGCATCTCCGGGAAGTAGCTGAGGGCCTCGGGGAAGCTCTCCGCGCCGGTCGCGAGGATCCGGTCGATCTCCAGGGCCTCGTGCGTGAGCTGCTCCTCGAACAGCGAGGGGAGCACGACGGCGGCCGCCCCCGCGTCCTCCAGGCGTCTCAGCCCGTCGAGCGTGCCGGTCAGGGGGCTCGCGGAGGCCACCAGCGGCGAGCGCAGGTCGAGCCCGAGGTAGCGGGTTCCGAGGTCGGTCACGGCTCCTCCTGCGCCTCGTGCGCCTCGCCGGCCGGCGGCTCGGGGAGGTGCGGCGCCGCGCGCTGCACGCCGGCGAGCTGCTCGTAGAGCTTCCAGCGCTCGTCGAC
>DAHVLW010000094.1:0-2755 GCA_027320205.1 Acidimicrobiaceae bacterium | reverse complement strand
CGCGCCAGCTCGGCGCGGGTGCGCTCGCCGGGGGAGAGCGTCCCCCAGGGGCGCCCGACGTGGGCGGCGCCCAGCCCGAACTTCGCGAGCAGCGTCCGCGCCTCGGAGGTGACGAGGCCCGACTCCGCTTCGAAGATCTCGAGCAGGCGGCGCTCTGCGAATCGCGCGGAGCGGTCCTGGCCGAGCTCGCCGACGACGACGCTCGGCCCGAGATACCGCGCGCCGGCCTCGAGAGGGAGCCGGCCGAGGACCGCCCCGATCAGCGTCGTCTTGCCCGAGCCGTTCGGCCCGAGGAGGACGACGCGCTCCGCCCAGTCGATCTCGAGGTCGAGCGGCCCGAGCCGGAAGCCGCCGCGGCGCACGACGGCGCCGTCGAGCCGGCAGACGACCGATCCCGAGCGGGGAGCGCTCTCGATCGAGTAGCGCAGCTCCCAGCCCTCCCACGGCTTGTCGGCCGTCCCGAGGCGATCGAGCGCCCGCTCGGTCATGCGCGCCCGGGCGGCGAGCTTCTCGGTCCGGTTGAGGCGGAAGCTCCTGGCGATCTTGTCGCTGTCCTGCGGCCGGCGCTTCTCCCTCCTGGCGCCGGAGGTCGCCCACTCCCGCTCGCGCCGCGCCCGGTCGAGCAGCTTGGCGCGGCTCGAGCGGTACTTCGCGTGCTCCTCCTCGGCATGCCGGCGCTGCGTGCGCCGCTCCTCGAGGAAGGCGGACCAGCCTCCGTCGAAGTGGCGCGCAGAGCCGTCGTGCTCGTCGATCTCCAGCACGGAGGTCACCGTCCGCTCGAGGAACGACCGGTCGTGCGAGACGACGACGAGGCCGCCGGCACGCGCCAGGACGAAGCGCTCGAGCAGCTCCAGCCCGGTGAAGTCGAGGTCGTTCGTCGGCTCGTCGAGCAGGAGCACGTCGAAGCGGCTGAGCAGCACGGCGGCCAGCGCGACTTTTGCCCGCTCGCCGCCCGACAGGCTCGGCACCGGTCGGTCGAGCACGCCCTCGTCGAGCCCGACCTCGCCGAGGACCGACGAGGACCGTGCGGCGAACGTGTCGACGCCGAGGGCGAGCCAGCGCTCGAGGGCGACGGCATAGCGGACCTCGGCGTCGCCGCTGCCCGAGCCGAGCGCCGCGGCCGCGTCGGCGAGCGCCGCCTCGGCGCCCGCCGCGCCGACCTCTCGCGCGAGGAGCTCACGCACGACCTCCCCCGCCATCCGGTCGTGCTCCTGGGCGAGCAGGCCCACCGTCGCCTGGGGAGGCTGGAGCTCGACGCGCCCGGCGCTTCGGGCGAGGCGCCCGGCGAGCACGGCGAGGAGCGTGGACTTGCCCGAGCCGTTCGGCCCGACGACTCCGACGCGATCCCGGGGCGAGACGGCGAGCGAGACCCCGCGCAGGATGTGCCGGCCCCCGCGCTCGGCGGCGAGGCCGGTGGCGACGAGCGTGGCCGGGGTCGAGAGGCTGGGACGTTGGGGCACGAGCACAGATCCCTTGAAGGGGCGGTCGCCGCACGGCGGAGCGACGCCGCGCGGGCGAGGAACGGGCATGACGGGCACGGAGACCAGGCCAGGGAGGGGCCCGGGCCCGAGCCACCCCGGCGGAGCACGCCGCGGGAGGCCCGGCAGGAGAAGTCTCTAGGCTCAGCGCACGAGGGCAGCGTACTCGCAGCGGGCGCAGCGTCCGACGAGCTCGAGGCGGTGCTCGGTGACCTCGAACCCGTTCGCCTCGGCGATCGCGCGGGCCGTCGCGGCGAGCGCCTCCTCCAGCGCCGGTGACGCGTGGACGTCGACGACGAGGCCGCAGCCTTCGCAAAGGGCGTGGTGGTGGTGCTCGCCGACGACGTCCTCGGAGAGCTCGAACCGGCCATGGTCGTCCGTGCCGTGGACACGCCGGACGACCCCCGCCCGCCCGAGGACGGTGAGGTTGCGGTAGGCGCTGCTCGCGGCCAGGCCGGGCACGACCTCGAGCAGCTCGCCGATCGTCGCCGGTCGCCCGAGCGACTCGAGCGCGCCCACGATCGAGCGCCGGACGCTCGTATATCGCTGCTCGAGCAACGCCAGCCGCCGGGCCACCTCCTGGTGCACGGGATCGTCCTTCGCGGCCCTGATCGCCGCACGCACCACCACCGCTGCAGCGTACCGGTGGACTGCCACGCTCCCTTTGCCGTCCCGGGCCGCGGCAACCGGACCGTGCAGCCGGACCGGGCAGCCGGACCGGGCTGGGTCCCGCACCCCTCAGCCGGCAGGCTCGAGCGCGAGGAGGAGGCTCTGGAGAAGGAGCACCTCGTTGGGATTGCGGTCGAGCGCCGCGGCGGCGGCGTCGACGGCCGCGCACGAGCGGGCAGCCGCGGCTAGCCGGCTCGCGGGCACGCCGTCACCGTCCAGGCGGGCGCGGAAGGTCGCGGCCAGCGCCGCGAGCCCGGCGCGCAGCTCATCGGTGCGCACCCGACGCTGCTCGCGGCGGTGCCGCTCCTCGACCGCCGGCCTTCCGGGGATCCCGCGCTCGCCGGCGCGCTCGGCCGCTTGGGCGAGGGCCTCGAGCTCGGCGGCCTGGCGCTCACGAACCACCTCGACGAGCTCGTCGGCCGAGGCGACGAGCTCGTCGACGACGAGCGCGAGCGTCGCGCCCGTTCCGTCAAGGCGCGACGGCACCGCACGCCAGCGAGCCTGCCGCTCGGCGAAGCCGGGGTCACGGGCGAGCAGGCGGGCGCGGTCGAGCCGTCCGGCCGAGGCGATCGCGGCGGGACGGGCGAGGTCCGGCGCGACGCCCTTCT
>DAHVLW010000069.1:0-5914 GCA_027320205.1 Acidimicrobiaceae bacterium | reverse complement strand
CAGCCGTTCGCCGGGTCGACGACGCCTGCGAGCGTGTAGGTCACGGTGTCGACGTCGGGGCTCACGTGCAGGCCGTGCAGCACGAGGTCGTCACCGGTGTTCACGACGGCGGCCACCTCGCCCGGCTCGACGGCGCGCACGAGCCCGGCGAGGAAGCGGGCGGCACCCACGCCGCCCGCGAGCACCGCGATCACGCCCGGCGCCCCGGCTCGCTCGCCGCGCCGGCGCGCTCCGCGGCGGCCAGGACGGCCTCGACACCGTCCTCGAGCGACGTCCACGGCGCCCAGCCGAGATGGATTCGGGCACGTGTCGGGTCGAGCGCGCTGCGCCGCACGTCCCCCTGCCTGGCGGGGCCGTGTCGCGGCGCCCGCTCGCTGCGCCCGGCGGCGGCCACCGTCGCGTGCAGCCGGGCGATCGACACCTCGACGCCGGTGCCGATGTTCACGACGAGCCCCGCGCCGCGTGACGCGGCTCGGGAGAAGGCGTCGACGACGTCGTCGACGTAGACGAAGTCGCGGGTCTGCTCGCCGTCGCCGTCGATCACGCACTCGCGCCCGTGGGCGGCGCAGGCCGCGAACCTCGCCACGACGCCCGCCTCGCCGTGGGGGTCTTGGCGGGGCCCGTAGACGTTGGCGAGCGCCAGCGCGGTGAAGTCCAGCCCGTGGAGGTGTCGGTATGCCGCGAGGTAGCCGATCACCGCCGCCTTCGAGGCGCCGTAGGGCGACAGCGGCGAGGCGACCCGGCTCTCGGCGACCGGCAGCTCGGAAGCGTCGGGCTCGCCGTAAAGGGTGCCGCCGCTCGCCGCGTAGACGACCTTTCGGCATGCTGCAGCCCGCGCCCCCTCGAGGACGCGAAGCGACCCGATGACGTTCACCTCGGCGTCGAAGACCGGCCGGTCGACCGACGACGCGACGCTCGACTGCGCGGCGAGATGGAAGACCACCTCGGGACGGCGGCGGACCGCGAGGTCGACGAGCTCGGGGGCGCGGATGTCGAGCTGGTGGAACCGGAGCTCCCCGCCCGACGCCCTTGCTGCGGCGAGGTTCGAGAGCGAACCGGTCGAGAGGTCGTCGACGACGTCGACGGCGTGCCCCTCGGCGAGCAGGCGGTCCACGAGCACCGAGCCGATGAACCCGGCGCCGCCGGTGACGAGCACGCGCACCGGCGGAGTCTCACACGGGCAGTCGCGCGCTGTCGAGACGTGCGCCGTCGAGGACCAGGGCCGCCGCGCCGACGATCGAGCCCCCGGTCACCGCCGCACCCTCGCCGACGATCGCGCTCGGTCCGACGACCGACTCCTCGACCACGGCACCCGCGCGCACCGTCGCCCCGGGGAGGAGCACGCCGTGGCGCACTCGCGAACCGGCGGCGACGTGTGCCGCCGCGCCGACGACTGCGTCGCAGATCGCAGCGCCCGCCTCGACGGTGGCGTCACGCCCGACGAAGGCGCAACCGGAGACCTCGCCCTCGAGCGAGGCCCCTGGTGCGAGGTAGACGCCCTCGGAGCGCGCCGTGCAGCTCGGCAAGGCGGCTGAGGTCCTGCGGCCGCGCAGGATGTCCACCTGTGCCTGCAGGTAGCGCTCCGGCGTCCCCGTGTCGAGCCAGTAGGCCGGTGAGTCGAGGGCGTACAGCGACTTCGCCTCGACGAGCGCAGGAAAGATCTCACGCTCGATCGAGACCCGCCGGTCCGGTGCGATCCGTTCGAGGACCGAGGGCTCGAGCACGTAGGTCCCGGCGTTCACCCGGTCGGTCGGGGCGTCCTCTCGCCGCGGCTTCTCGATGAAGGCGAGCACCCTCCCGGCGTCGTCCGTCGGGACGACGCCGTAGGCCGAGGGGTCCTCGACGGCGGTGAGCGCGATCGTCGCCTCGCCTCCCTGCGACCCGTGCAGCTCGACGAGCGAACGCAGGTCGAGGTCCGTGAGGACGTCGCCGTTCACGACGACGAGGGTCTCAGAGTGCACGTCGGCGGAGCGGGCCGCGAAGCGGATGGCGCCCGCCGTGTCGAGCGGCTCGGGCTCGACGGCGTAGCGGAGCTCGACGCCGGCGAATGATCCGTCGGGGAAGGCGTCGACGAAGGCGTCCGGCTGGTAGCCGAGCGAGAGCACCGCCGTCGTGACGCCGTGCCCTGCCAGCCACTCGAGAACCAGGGCGATCATCGGTCGCTCGACGACGGGGAGCATCGGCTTGGGAAGCGCGTAGGTCAGCGGGCGAAGGCGAGTCCCCTCCCCGCCGACGAGCACGATCGCGATCACCTCTTGGAGCTGCCCGGCTTCGACGTGACGCTCGTGGTGGACGTGGCAGGAGCCGAGCTCGAGGTCGCCGGCGCGGTGGTGGACGTCGAGCTGGATGAGCTGGAGCCGCTGGACGACGACGCCCCGAGCGCCTGCAGGAGCGCCGAGCGCGACGCCGGCTCCGGGATCGCCGAACCGGTCGGGACGAAGGCGACGGTGATCATCTGCCCGTTGTCGAGATGGAGCTTCGTCGGGTCACTGCCGAGCAGCCGACCATTCGAGCTCGGAGAGCTCCAGACCTTCACCTGGAGCTTCGCCGGTCCGCGCAGCGGCCCGGCGCTCGAGGTGCAACGGTCGCCGTCCTTCCAGAGCCGCTCGCCCTTCCCGGGCAGCTGGATGGTCGTCGAGGTGAGCGTGAAACCTGGGTAGGAGCTCGCGAACTTGCCCAAGGTCGCGTTGTGACCCTCGAAGGCCGACGGCGTCGAGGCCGCCGCCGGGTCGATGTTGATCAATCCGTTGCCGAACGTGCGGATCCCGACGGTGCTCAGGTTGGGGTTGGCCGGAAGCGCCTTTGCGACGGTGCCGCAGATGTCGACGGCGAAGGCCGCCTGCCAGTTGTCCGAGGCGGTCGGGCCCACGGTCACGGGGTGCAGCCGCTCGTAGCGGCTGTAAGCGACGAGCCCCACGCCGCCGACGACGATGACCACGATGGACGCGTACCAGCCGATCGGCGCGCGAGCCCGGTACGCCCTCCCGCCCCCGCTCGCGGCGGCACGACCGACCGAGCGGCCGAAGGATCCCCGTCGCATGGCTGAGGGAGCATAGCGAACGGCCGCGAGCCGGCATTCTCGCCTCGGCGAGGGCGCCTCAGCGCCGGCGGGGCGGGCGCGTGCGAGCGACCTCGCGCGCCAGCAGCGCCGCGAGCCGCCCGGCCAGCGCCGCCGCGACCAGCGGGAGCAGCACCTTTCGGGGGCCGGAGGTGCTCACCCGGGCGAAGCGCCACGCGGAGCGATGGTGTGCCACGAGCATCTTGTAGGGGTGCCGGCTCGTCGACAGGCCCTGGTAGTGGACCACTCTCGCCGCCGGCGCGTGCAGCACGCGCCACCCCGCCCGGCGGAGGCGCCAGCAGAGGTCGACGTCCTCTGCGTACATGAAGTACGCCTCGTCGAATCCGCCGACGCTGCGGAGCGCCGACGTGCGGGCGAGGAAGCACGCCCCCGAGACCCAGTCGGCCTCGGAGACGGCATCGCCTCCCGCGCCGGTCGCCGCCCCGCCCGCCCCCCTGGCGGTCGGGCGCCCCTCCTCGGGCGCGGCGCCTCGGGCCCCCGAGTGGTACCGGCGGGTCCAGCGGTTGCGCGGGACGAGCGGGCCGAGGAGCGCGTGCCCCGCAGCCACGGCGAGGACATCGGACAGCGCATCGAGGGCGCCGGGGTCGAGCACGACGTCGGGGTTGCAGACGAGGACCTCCTCGGAGCGGACCCGGGCGATGCCGAGATTGGCGGCTCGTCCGTAGCCAAGGTTCCGGCCGGCCGGGACGAGCACGGCCGCGGCGTCCGCGGCGGCGAGGCGCGAGAGCGAACCGTCTGAGGAGGCGTTGTCGACGACGACGACCTGGGTCGCTCCGGCGGCACGCAGGCTGCCGACACATGCGAGCAGCGCCTCCCCGGCGTCATGATTGACGACCACCGCTGCGGGCGCGCCCCGGCGCGTCGGCGCGTCGGCGGCGGAACCGGCCATCGCCCGGCCTGCTCAGCGCGTCAGCTCGCCCACGAGCTCGTCGATCGCCTCCTGCCATGGCCGGAGCGCTGCGAAGCCCGAGAGGCGAAGCGCCATGTTGTCGAGCACGGACGCCGCCGGTCGAGGTGCCCTGCGCGGCGGCCTGAGGTCAGCCGTCGCAACCGGTTCGACGCGGCTGGGATCGGCGCCGCTCGCCGCGACCACGGCCCGGGCGAGCTCGTACCAGCTGGTCGCTCCGGCGTTGGTCACGTGGAATGTCCCCGGGCGCCGGGTCAGCGCCAGCTCGACGAGCACCTTCGCGAGGTCGCCGGCGACCGTGGGGCTGCCGCGCTGGTCGTCGACGAAGCGGAGCGGAGCGCCGGAGGCGACGAGCCCGAGCAGCGTCTTCACGATGTTCGAGCCGGTGCGCCCGCAGACCCAGGAGGTCCGCACGATCGTCGCCTCCGGGGAGAGCTCGCGCTCGCCGCCGAGCTTGGAGGCGCCGTAGACGGACAGCGGGCTGGGTGGGTCCCACTCCGTGTAGGCGCGATCTGATCGCCCGTCGAAGACGTAGTCGGTCGAGACGTACGCCACGTGCGCCCCGACGAGCCTCGCGGCCTCGGCGACATGGCGGGTCCCGAGGGCGTTCACCGCGTAGGCCCGATCCAGGTCGTCCTCGCAGGCGTCTACCGCGGTCCACGCCGCGGCGTGAAGGACGACGTCGGGCTCGAGCTCGGTCACCGCGGCGAGCACCGTGTCGCGGTCGGCGACGTCGAGGTGCGCGTGGTCGGCGCCGACGACGTCGAGGCCCGAGCCCCTCAGCATCGCCGCCGAGCGGCGCTCGAGCTCGGCGAGCACCTCGAAGCCGAGCTGGCCACCGGCGCCGGTGACGAGCACGCGCGGGCTCACCAGCGACCTTCGACGACCGGCGAGCGCCCGAGCAGCGGCTGCCACCAGCGCTCGTTCTCCTGGTACCAGCGAACGGTGGCGGCCAGCCCCTCCTCGAACGGGACCGTGGGCGCCCAGCCGAGCTCGCTCCGTATGCGTGACGAGTCGAGCAGGTACCGCCGGTCGTGGCCGGGCCGGTCCGGGACGATCTCGATCAGGTCGCGCGGCCTGCCGGTGGCGGCCAGCACCGCCTCTGCGATCTCGGCCACGCTCGCCTCGCGCCCGGAGCCCACGTTGTAGGTCCGGCCGTCGGCGCCCTGGTCGAGGACGAGGTCGATCGCCCGGCAGTGGTCATCCACGTGCAGCCATTCCCGGCGGTTGGCGCTCGATCGGTACACCGGGAGCCGCTCGCCGAGGATCGCCCGCGTCGTGAACAGCGGGATGACCTTCTCCGGGAACTGGTAGGGGCCGTAGTTGTTGCTGCAGTTCGTGATCGTCACGGGCAACCCGAAGGTCTCGTGGTACGAGCGGACGACGTGGTCGGAGCCCGCCTTCGACGCGTTGTAGGGGGTGCGGGGCCGGTAGGGCCAGTCCTCGTCGAAGCGCTCCTCGCTGTCGAGAGGGAGGTCCCCGTAGACCTCGCAGGTCGAGACGTGGTGGAGGCGCGCGACACCCCCCCGCCGGGCCGCCTCGCAGAGCGCCTGGGTTCCGAGCACGTTCGCCCGGAAGAAGCGGGCCGGGTCGAGGACGGCCAGGCTGTTGTGCGACTCGGCGGCGAAGTTCACGACGACGTCGATCCGCTCGGAGGCGATGACGTGCTCGACCAGGTCCTGGTTGGCGATGTCGCCGCGGACGAAGGCGATCTCGCCCGCTTCCTCGAGGTCGGCGAGGCTCTCGCGGTTGCCTGCGTAGGTGAGGGCGTCGAGCACGACGATCCGCTCGGCCCGGCGCGACCCGACCAGGTGTCGGACGTAGTTCGAACCGATGAAGCCGGCGCCGCCGGTGACGAGCCCTCGCATGGCGCCGCCAGGCTAATCGGCACCGCTCGCGGGCCCGCAACCTGCCGCCGCCGGCGCGCC
>DAHVLW010000074.1:0-7521 GCA_027320205.1 Acidimicrobiaceae bacterium | reverse complement strand
CGATCTGCCCGAGCACCGGCCCTTGCAGCCGACTTGCGGCTCCGCGAGCACGTGCTTGCCGGCAGTCCCGCCCGTCGCGCCCGTGCTGGTGGGCGTGGTGCCCCGTCCCGGCGCCAGCGGCGATACGTCGCGGGAGGTGGTGTTGGTGGAGCACCTGGCAGCCTTTCACCCTTGCGGGCATGAGGGCCGCGCGGCCCAGCACCGCGGCGGTCGCCCTGACCGGGATGCTCCCGCGAGGTGGGCGGCCGCAAGCCGACCGATCACCGCGAGTCGGTGCCGGCAGCGGCGCGGCGCTGGCCGCGCCGTCGCAGCGCCGGGTGCGGGAGCGGCGTTCGTCGGCCTGACCGTGCCGCGAGGTGGGCCGCGAGGAGGGTGTAGGGACGCTCCCCGACGAGGGCGGCGAGCTCGGGGGCGAGCGCGAGGTAGACGGGCTTCGCGCCGGCGAAGGCTTCGGGCGCCTCGGTGCACCACCACGCGAACTCCTCGCCGGCGCCGCCCCAGTGCCTCCGCTCCCACTGGGTCACCGTCGAGGTGACGTGGCCGGTGGCGGCGTCGGTCGTGTCCTCCCGTCGCAAGGGCAGCTGCCAGCAGACGTCGGGCTTCAGCCCCATCGGGGTGATCCCGCGTGCGATCGCGGCGCGGTGCAGCGCGCAGCCCGCGCCCCCGTCGAACCCGGGCCGGTTCAAGAAGATGCACGCGCCATCCACGATTCGCGTCGCCAGCCCGCCGCGCCGCCGCCTGAACGGGCCCGCGGCGGCAGCCCGGGGCCGGTGCTGCCACTCGGCGTCGGAAAGGGTCCCCGCGGCGCGCTCGACCCTCGCGGCGTCCTCGGGGCCACTCAGGTGCGCGCCGTACGAGCAGCATCCCTCCTCCCGCTCCGGCGCCGGCGCGGTGAGCACGCCCTGGCAGCTCGAGCCGTAGACGCAGGACCAGCGGCTTGTGAGGAACGTGAGGTCGAACAGCCAGGTCCGGTCCTCGTCGGGATCCTCGAAGCTCGCCCATTCGTGGGCATCGGCGGGCGGCTTCACGAAGAGCAGCCTCGCACGGGCGCGCGCTCACGGCCGCCGCCCACCCCGATGCGGGCGACCTGGCCCGCCGTGGGCTCGGCGCAGCAGAACCACGCCTCGCTGAGGTGCGGCCGCGCACCCGGCACCGCCCGCGAGCGGGCGTCAGGCTCGGGAGCCCCTGGGTCGCGGCGTCCCAGCACCGCGACGGCGACCTCGCGCACCCGCGTGTACGTCGCCGCGGCGGGCTCGTCCTGTCCGGCTGCCAGCTCCGCGAGCGCCGCGATCTCGCGCTGGAGCCCGTCGAGCCTCGGGTCGGCCGACGACCAGGTCCAGCCGAGCGCGTCGGGGTCGTAGCCGCCGAGCGAGGCGGAAAGGACGGGATCCGGGTCCTCGAGGAGGAGCGAGCCCGGTGGGAGAAGGAGCCGGATGCCGTACTGGACGGCGTCGACGCTCTCGACCAGATCGTGGGCCGCGACGAAGTCGAGGATCGCGACGATGTCCTCGGCTTCCGTCCACGGGGTGAAGGGCAGGAACGAGGGGCGCGGCTCGATCCCCGCCTCCCGGAGGAGGCGGACCGCCTCGGCGGCATCCTCGGCGGTGTGGCCCTTTGCGAGGCGCTCGAGCACGACCGCGCTCGTCGACTCGAACGCCGACACGACGAAGAGGCACCCGGCGGCGCCCAACTCCTCGATGACGGTGCGGTGGCGGAGCACGTGGCTCACCTTCACGGTCGCGTCGAAGGTGAGCCCCGGATGACGGTTGTGCAGCGCCGCGACGAGGCGGCTCGCGTGGGCAGGCCGGTTGAGGAAGTCGGGGTCGGCGAAATGGACGTGCCCGGCGCCCGCCTCGACCAGCTGGTCGACGTCGGCGAGGACGGCCTCGACCGCCACGGCGCGCGTCCTGCCCCCGTAGACGGCGGGGACGGGGCAGTGCCGGCAGCGGTGCGAGCAGCCCCGGCTCGCCTCGACGGAGCCGACGAGCCGCGCTGCGCCCGACCCGAGCAGGCGCGTGTAGCGCTCGAGCGGCGGCAGGACGCGGCGGTCCGGCACCTCGGCCGGCGCGAAGGGCGCGACCGCACCGCTCGCGCTGCCCGCCCGGCGGCGCGGCCGGCCCATCTCCACGCGGACCGCCGGCCCAGAACGGCCTGCGGCTGCGGGTGCGAGCCCGTCACCTTCCGGCCGGCCGGGAGCCCCTTCGGCTCCAGCGCGGGACCCGCCTCGGGGGAGCCCGTCGAGCCCGGCGGCCCATACGAGCAGGGCACCGCCTGCTTCGCCGGCAACGGCGAGGTCTCCGGCACGAAGCTGCGGGGCTCCTGCCGGTGCGTACAGGCCGTGGAGCGCGACGGGGATCTCCGGGCGCCTCTCCCGGACGGCCGCGAGCGCCGTGAGCGTGAGGCGAAGCGCCGTGTGCATCGGGACCGAGCAGACGACGCCGTCCGCCCAGTCGATCTCGGCGGGCTCGAGCGGCTCGACGGCGAGGTCGCGCGCTCGCAGATCGTGCCCCTCCCCGCCGAGAAGCGCGGCCGGACCGGCCACGCCGAGGGGCTGGTGGCCGAGCTCGTAGGTCGACAGCAGGAGGAGCCGGCTCACGAGATCTTGATGACGAGCTCGGCGTGGGCTCTGCGCAAGGCCCTCTCGACCTCCGACGGCGTCGGGGCCCGGGCGAAGAGGAAGCCGAGGTACCTGTCGCCCTCGGGCAGGGCGCGGATCACCCTCCCGACCGGTGCGGTGATCTCGACGCCGGTGACGAAGTCGACCTCGCGGGCGCGATCAGCCCCTTCGAGCGCGTCGAGCGTCCCCGAACGCGGCACCGGGATCATCATCACGCCGGCCGCGGCGCGCTCCCGCGTGGAGTCGAGCGTCCGGCCGAGCGCGCCGGCGAGGACGATCTCCTCGAGCGAGGCGCCGGTCGCGAACCTCAGCGCCTTCGAGCACTTGCCGCCGATCGTGCGCGCCGCCACCTCGAGGACGACGGGCCGGCGTGCTCCGGCCGGTCGTGCTCCGGCCGGTCGTACCTCGTCGGGGCGCATCTCGGTCGCGGGGGCGCCGGCGAGGCGAGCTTCGGCGTGCACCGGGCCGTGGACGATCCCGAGCGCCCCGGCCGCGCGCGCGACGGCGTCGGCGGCGGCCGCCAGGTCGGCGCCGGGATGGCGGGACGGCGTGACGTAGATCGTCTCCTCGAAGTACGGGCCCTCGAGTGGATCGGGCTTGTCGAAGACGGCGAGGACCTCGAGCCGTCCCTCGCGCACGATCGCCTCGACCGCCACCTCCGCGCCCGCGACGTACGCCTCGACAAGGAGCGGCACCTCGGGCGGCTCGCCGGTCTCGTCGAGGACAGCCCGGACCCGCGCCGCGGCCGCCTCGGCCGACGCGGCATCGTCCGCCCTGACGACGCCGCGGCTTCCCGAGAGCGAGACCGGCTTCACCACGACGGGGAAGCCGAGCTCCTCCGCGGCCGCGGCGACCGCTTCTGCCTCGCCGGCGCGGTCGCCCGGACGTCCGGAGACGGCGCGCCAGGCCGGCTGGGGCACGCCGGCGGCACCGAGCAGGCGGCGCGCCGCAGCCTTGTCGCGTGTCGCCGCGACGGCAGCCGGAGGGCTGTGGGGGAGGCCGAGCCGATCGCAGGCGATCGCGGCGGCGAGCCCGCCCTGGTCGTCGACGGCGAGGACGGCGTCGAGCGGTAGCCGGGCGGCGAGCTCCACGATGCGCCCGGCGGCCTCCTCCGGCCGGGAGAGGTCGACCTCGAGGAAGCGGTCGCCCATCAGGCCTCCGAGCGCCTGGGGGGCGTCGGACGCCGTGACGACCTCTACGCCGAGCCGGCGGGCGGCGGAGAGGAACTCCGGGGCGCGGTACGTCGACGTCGGCAGGACGAGAAGCGCGCGGGCCATGCGACCATCATTGCGCCGCCGGCGCGCCGGTCGTCGCGGCGGAGCGGCGCACCTACGATGGTCGGGTGACGACGAACACCCCGTCCGGCCCCGCCGGGGGAGCGCTTCCGGTCCTCAGGGTCACGGACGCGGCTCGTGAGCTCGTCCTCCTGGCGCGCGACGGCGAGCCCGACGGCGAGGGCCTCGCCCTCTACCTCGAGGTCAGCGGCGCGTACGGCGGCGCCTGGACCTACGACATGTGGTTCGGCTCGCTCGCCGACGCCGCTCCGGGCGACGCCGTCGAGCACCACGACGGCCTGGCGATCGTCGTGCCGTCCGCGAGCGTCCCGAAGGTCGCCGGCGCGACGCTCGACGTGGGCGGGCAATCCGGTGCCGAGAACGGCGAGGGCGGTGGCCTCGTCATCCTCAACCCGAACGCCGCGCCGCAGGAGCGGGCTGCGCCCGCCCCGCCCCTGCTCCCGGAGGGGGCGGACCTCGACGGGCCGCTCGCCCGGCGGGTCGTCGCGGTGCTCGACGAGGTGATCAACCCCCAGATCGCCGCCCACGGCGGCTACGCGGAGCTCGTCGGGGTCGCCGGCACGACGGCCTTCCTCCGCCTCGGCGGAGGCTGCCAGGGCTGCGGGCTCGCCCAGGTCACCCTCAGCCAGGGCATCGTCGTCGCGATCCAGGACGCCGTGCCTGAGATCGACGACGTCGTCGACATCACCGCCCACGAGGCGGGCACGGACCCGTACTACGCCGCCTCCAAGAAGTGAAGTGAGGCGCGGCGCGCCGGTAGATTGCCGGCGTGCTCCACTACCTCACGGCCGGCGAATCCCACGGCCGCGCGCTCGTCGTCGTCGTCGAAGGGCTCCCGGCCGGGCTCCGGGTCGAGACGGAGGAGATCGCCGGGGAGCTGGCCCGGCGCCGCCTCGGCTACGGCCGCGGTCCGAGGATGCGCTTCGAGCGCGACGAGGTCACCCTGATCGGCGGGGTGCGCCACGGGCGGACGCTCGGCTCGCCGGTCGCAATCGAGATCGCCAATACCGAGTGGCCGAAGTGGGAGCAGGAGATGTCGCCCGCGCCGGGGACGCCGTCGAAGGTCCTCACCGCGCCGCGCCCGGGCCATGCCGACCTTGCGGGGATGTTGAAGTACGGGTTCGGCGACGCCCGTGACGTGCTCGAGCGCGCGTCGGCACGCGAGACGGCGGCGAGGGTCGCGGCCGGCTCGCTCGCCAAGGCGCTCCTGTCCCACCTCGGCATCGCCGTGCTCAGCCACGTCGTGTCGATGGGCGGGACGAGCGCTCCTCCCGGCCTGCGGCCGGCGCCGGAGGACCTCGAGGCGATCGACGACTCGCCGGTGCGCTGCTTCGACCCAGCGGCGAGCGAGGCGATGGTCGCCGAGATCAAGGCGGCCGCCAAGGTCGGCGACTCGCTCGGCGGCGTCGCGGAGGTCCTCGCCTACGGCGTGCCCGTCGGCCTCGGCAGCCACGTCCACTGGGACCGCAAGCTCGACGGGCTGCTCGCCCAAGCGCTCATGAGCATCCAGGCGGTGAAGGGCGTCGAGCTCGGGGACGGATTCGACCTCGCCCGCCGGCGCGGCTCGGAGGCGCACGACGCGATCTCCTACGATGCCGCCTCCGGCTCCTACGTGCGGGAGACGACCCGCGCCGGCGGCGTGGAGGGAGGGATCTCGATCGGCGGGCTGGTCGTCGCTCGCGCCGCGATGAAGCCGCTCGCCACGCTCAACCGGCCGGTGCTGAAGACGGTCGACGTGGTGACGAAAGAGGAGACTGTCTCGTTCAAGGAGCGCACTGACGTGACCGCCGTGCCGGCGATGGGCGTCGTCGCCGAGACGATGGTGGCGCTCGTGCTGGCAGGCGAGGCGCTGCGCAAGTTCGGCGGCGACTCGCTCGCAGAGCTCGTCCGCAATCGCGACGGGTACCTCGCCGCCCTCGACGAGACGCCGTCGGTGGCCGTCGGGTCGCGGCCGGCGGCAGCGACCGGTGAGGAACCTCCGGCCGCCCCTGCGGCGGCAGCGCGATGAGGCCCTCGCGCGCCCCGGGCCCGGCGATGGCGGGAGCGCGATGAGGCCCTCGAGCGACCACGTCCTGCTCGTCGGGATGATGGGTGCCGGGAAGACGACCGTCGGCCGTCTCGTCGCCGAGCTCCTCGGGCGCCCCTACGTCGACAGCGACGTCGAGGTCGAGCAGGCGACGGGCATGAGCGTGCCGGAGATGTTCGCCGTCTCGGGCGAGCCGGCGTTCCGGGCCGCCGAGAGCAAGGCGCTCGCCGACGCAGCGCACCGCGCGATCCCGTCGGTGATCTCGGTCGCCGGCGGGGCCGTGCTCGACCCGGCGAACCGCCGCCTGCTCGCGTCGGCGGGGAGCGTCGTCTGGCTGAGGGCGACACCCGAGACGCTCGTCGCCCGCCTCGGCCGGGGCGAGGGGCGGGTGCTGCTCCGGCCGGATCCCGCCACGGCAGTGCCGCGGCTGATCGCCGAGCGCTATCCCCTCTACGCCGAGCTCGCGTCGGCGACGGTCGACGTCGACGGCCTCGAGCCTCGAGCCGCCGCCGACACCCTCCTCGCCGCCCTCGTCCGGCGCGTGCCGGTCGAGGTCCCGGGCCGCCCCTACGAGACGCTCGTCGGGCCGGGAGCGCTCCGGCGCCTCGGGGCCTTGCTGCCCGACCGGGTGCGGCGCGCCGGGGTGGTGTCGCAGGAGGGCATCGGCGTCGAGGTCGACCTCGGTGTGGACGTCGTGCGGGTGACGATTCCCGACGGCGAGGGAGCGAAGTCTCTTCGCACGATCGAAGATCTCTGCCGCGCCTTCGCTCGTGCAGGCATCACCCGCCACGACGTCGTGGTCGCCGTCGGCGGCGGGGTGGTCACCGACGTCGCCGGGTTCGCCGCGTCCTGCTACCACCGTGGCCTCGACCTCGTCAACGTCCCGACGACGCTGCTCGCGCAGGTCGACGCGGCGATCGGGGGCAAGACCGGCGTGAACCTGCCGGAGGGCAAGAATCTCGTCGGCGCCTTCTGGCAGCCGCTCGGGGTCGTCTGCGACACTGCGACGCTCTCGACCCTGCCCGAGCGGGAGTGGCGCTCGGGCCTCGGCGAGATGGCGAAGTACGCCTTCCTCGGCGTCGACGACCTCGACCGGCTCCCGCTCCCCGAGCAGGTGGCGCGCTGCGTCGCGTGCAAGGCGTCGGTCGTCGCCGACGACGAGCGCGAGAGCGGCAGGCGCATGATCCTCAACTACGGCCACACCCTCGGCCACGCCGTCGAGGCGGCCTCGCTCGCCCGACCCGGCGGCGGGCTGCGCCACGGCGAGGCGGTCGGGATCGGCCTGGTCTTCGCGGCGCGTCTCGCCCGGCTGCTCGGGCGCATCGACGACGCCCGCGTCGAGCGGCACGTCGAGGTCGTCGCCGGCTACGGCCTGCCGACGGAGATCCCGGCGGGCGCCGACCCCGCAGAGCTCCTCGCGTGGATGGCAAGGGACAAGAAGGCGACCGAAGGGCTCACCTTCGTCCTCGACGGGCCCTCGGGCGTCGAGCCGGTGCGGGGCGTCGAGCGCCGCGTGGTCGAGCAAGCGCTCGTCGGCCTGCTGGCCGGGGAGCAGGCGGGCACGGCCCCGCGGGACGCGGGGG
>DAHVLW010000070.1:0-5382 GCA_027320205.1 Acidimicrobiaceae bacterium | reverse complement strand
CTCGAGCTCGTCGAGCTCGTCGAGCTCCTCGAAGTCCTCCTCGGCGGACTCCTGCGCGCGCGTCCCGGCGTCGGTCGCGCCAGCGGCGGGCTCCGCCTCGACGTCCCCTGCCGGCTCGCCGCTCTGCTCGTCTGAAGTCATCACCATCGCCGTTCGCCTCACGCCTCGTCTATGACGCGAAGAGGAAGTGGACACCCCGGGCGAAGAGGTAGTTCAGCCCGAAGATCAGCAGGGCGATCAGGACGAGAGTGGTGAACACGACCCAGGAGTAGTTGACGACCTCGGCGCGCTTCGGCCAGAGCACCCTGGAGAGCTCGTTGCGCACCTCCCGCAGGTACTCCGTCAGCCACTGGCCGGGTCCGACGCGCCCACCCTCGCGCGACGGCCGGCGCGTCGGACCGCCGGCGGCCGCGCGCCGCGGCGCGATCGTCGCGTCGGGCCTCAGCTGCCCCTGCCGACTAAGCGTTTGACTCGGCTCTCCGTCCACTTGCTCTTCCTCCCTGCAGGGCAGGAGGGACTCGAACCCCCAACCGCCGGTTTTGGAGACCGGTGCTCTGCCAGTTGAGCTACTGCCCTCCGAGCAGGGCGGCGCCCTCCGTGCGGAGGGGGAAGCTCCACGCCAGCCCTGCGGAGCAGGTCAAGGTTAGCACCGGGCGGACCGTCGTCCTCCGGGCCCGCCACGTCGCCTGCGACAGGGGGCGGCGCGACCCCGCCGGTGCGGGCGCCCGCCCGAGGCGGGCTCAGGTTCGGGCGGCGGCGCGACGACCGAGCCCGGTGACCAGCGCGCCGGCGAGCGCCGCCGCGCCAACGAGCGCACCGGCGAGCGCGAGACGCCCAGTCCGGGCTCCTCGCCGGGCGCGGCGGAGGGCGACCTTCTCGACGGAGGACAGGACGTCGCGCACGAGCCCCGGGGGCAGCACCTCGCGCTCCTCTCTCAGCTGGGCGAGGCGCCGGGCGACGCGCCGGTAGCGCGCCAGCTCCGCCTGGCAGCGCAGGCAGGTCTCGACGTGGCGCACGTCCCGCCCGGTCGCCGGCCAGCGCGTCCCGTCGCCCCCCTCGATCAGCCCGGGGAGGACCGCGGCGAGCGCCTCACAGCGCTTTCGCATGCCGCGCGTCGCCTCGCCGGTCGGCGCCGGGCACCGACGCCGCCGAGCCGGGCGAGGGCCTGGCGTCGCGCGGGGGTCGGACGTCGGGATAGATGAGCTCGCGCAACCGCCGCCGGCCGCGGTGCAGCCGGACCTTCGCCGCCGCTCGGGAGATCCCGAGCTCCTTCGCTATCGCCTCGTGCGGGAGGTCGTAGACGTCGCGGAGCACGACCGGGGCGCGCAGCGACGGGGGGAGCCGGCGGAGCGCGGCCACGAGGGAGGCCCGGTCGACGCTCGCGCCGATCACCGCCTCGAGGTCGCGCTCGGCTCGGCTCTCGGCGACGGCGAGCCCCTCCTCCAGATGAGTCTGCCGGGAGTGGGAGCGGGCGCGACGGCTCAGGTAGCTCGACGAGCAGTTCGCCACGATCCGGTACAGCCAGGTCGACACGGCGGAGTCGCCCCGGAAGCGCGCGATCGAGCGGAAAGCGCGGAGGTAGGCCTCCTGCACGACGTCAGCAGCGTCGTGCTCGTTCCCGACGAGCCGGAGCGCCAAGGCGTAGACCTGGCCAGAGGTCGCGACGACGAGCTCCTCGAACGCCCCCCTGTCTCCCCGGCGCGCCCTTGCCGCGAGGAGCGCCAGCCCCTCGTCCGCGGAGCTCAGCGCGTCTCTTTGTGGTTCGTGTGCTGCCGGTCGAACCGGCAGTACTTCCGCATCTCAATGCGCTCGCGGTCGTTCTGCTTGTTCTTCGTCGTGATGTAGTTGCGGCGCTTGCACATCTCGCACTCGAGGGTGACCTTGACGCGCTTCTCGTTCTTCGCCACTCGCTGCTCCTGCTGTGCTTCCGGCAGAGCTGCCGGCTCTGCTGCCGGACCGCCGTCCGGCAAATGGTAGCGGCGGCCGGACTCGAACCGGCGACCCCACGATTATGAGCCGTGTGCTCTGACCAACTGAGCTACGCCGCCATGCGCCTCGAGCCCCCTGTCGGAATCGAACCGACGACACCAGCCTTACCATGGCTGTGCTCTGCCGACTGAGCTAAGGGGGCGCGTCACCGGCCGGGCGTGCACCCGCGCCACGCCTGGAGCATACCCCTGGCGGGCGGCCCCGTCTCGGGTCCCAGGGCCGTCCGGGGCGGTGACCTGGGAGTAGTGTGCCGCCGATGGAGCTGCGTTCGGCGCGCGCCGAGGACGCCGAACCTATCCGCACGATCTACAACGCCGAGGTCGTCTCCTCGACGGTCACCTTCGACCTCGTGCCGCGGAGCGAGGAGGACCAGCGCGCCTGGATGGAGGCGCACGGCGGCGCGTACCCGGTGATCGTCGCCGTCGAGGACGGGATCGTCCTCGGGTTCGCGTCGCTCTCGCCCTATCGCCCGCGTCCGGCCTACGCGACGACAGTCGAAGACTCCGTCTACGTCCGGCGCGACCACCGCGGCCGGGGGATCGGGAAGTCCCTCGTCGCAGAGATCGTCCGTCTCGCCGGCGCGCACGGGTTCCACTCGGTCATCGCCCGGGTCGTCGGCCACCACGAAGCCTCCATCGCCTTGCACGTCTCGCTCGGCTTCGAGCTGGTCGGGATCGAGCGCGAGGTCGGTCGCAAGTTCGGCCGCTGGCTCGACGTCGCGATCCTCCAGCAGCTCGTCTAGCCCGCCTCCTAAAGCGGCGCGGCACGGGCGCCGTTCGGTACCGGGAGCGAGGAGCGTGCGACCGTGGCGGTGCTGGACATCGTGGTGGGGCGTCAGCCGGTGTTCGACCGCGACCTGACCGTCGTCGGCTACGAGCTGCTCTTCCGGCCGGTCGAGGGCGGCCCGGCGGCCGAGCTCGACGGCGATCTGATGACGACGGCCGTGCTGTTCAGCTCGGTGGGCATCGGCGTCAACCGGCTCGTCGGCGACAAGACGATCTTCTGCAACGCCGATCGCGGGCTGTTGACCGGGTCCGTCCCGGTCGTGCTCACCCCGGAGCGCACCGTCTTCGAGGTGGTCGAGTCCGTCGCCCTGGACGACGAGGTCGTCGACGGGTGCCACCGGCTCGTCGAGCAAGGCTTCATGCTCGCTCTCGACCACTTTCGCTGGACCGACCACGTCGAGCCGCTGCTCGAGATGGCCTCGCTCGCCAAGATCGACCTCCACCTCGTCGACCTGGGACGACTGCCGGAGCTGATGCAGCGCTGCCGGCGCTTCGAGCTGAGCCTCGTCGCCGAGCGGATCGAGACGGCAGAGCAGCTCAACTACTGCAAAGAGCTCGGGTTCGACTACTTCCAGGGCTATGTCCTCTCACGGCCGAGGCTCGTGCCCGGCAGGACCCTCGACACCTCGAGCGTCGCCCGGCTGCAGCTCGCCGCGCAGCTCGTCTCGAGCGAGTGCAGCGCCGCGCAGCTCGAGGAGATCATCCGGGCCGAACCCGCGATGGCCTACCAGCTGCTCCAGATGGCCGGCGTCGGGGCCGATCACGGCTTTCGGCGCCGCGTCCAGACGCTGCGCGAGGCCCTCGTCATCGTCGGCTGGCGTCAGCTCCAGAGCTGGATCGGCTTCCTGCTGCTCACCAACAGGGGGGAGACCTCCGAGGAGGAGGTCGTGACGGCGTTGTCGAGAGCGCGCATGGCCGAGCTGCTCGCCCTCGAGATCTCCCCGCACCTGTCCGGGCTCGCCTTCGCGGCCGGCCTGCTGTCGAGCTTCGACCTGCTGCTCGGGATGCGCCTCGAGGACGTCCTGATCTCCCTGCCGCTCGACGCCGAGCTCCACGACGCCGTGCTCGCCAAGGACACCGAGGTCGGACGCATCGTCGGCGACGTGATCGACTGCCAGCTCGGCAGCCCCGACAAGGCGGTGCGCGCCGGCATCGGCGAGCACGTGCTGCACCGGTCCTCGATCAAGGCGCTCGGCTGGGCGCTGGACGTCTCCCGCGGCTTCGTCCGCACGAGCCGGCCCCCGCGGCTCGCCCGCAAGCGGGTGGTCACGCGCTCCTGAGGGCGCTGCGGCGCAGCCGCGGCGTGAGGATCAGCACGACGACGGCGGCGAGGACGAGCGAGGCGGCGCCGAGTCGGAGCGGGCTCGCGATCTCGAGCTCGCGCACGAGGACCCGCGCGCCCGGGAGCCCGAGGAAGCAGGCCACCGCCGAGTAGCCGACGATCATCCTCCGCACCCCGCGCTCGGCGACCGGGGCGAGGAAGACGATGCCCCACACCATGTACCACGGCTGGACGACCGGGCTGAAGGCGACTACGGCGATGAGGCTCCAGCCGAGCGCCTTCAGCGGTCCTACCTTCTCGGAGCGGAGCAGCAGCACGACGCCGATCACGCCGGCCAGGGCGAAACCCATGCCCCTCGCCATCGTCAGCAGCGCGTGGGTATGGTCGCCGAGCCCGGCGAGCGCGACGAGCTTCCCGAGGGACAGGCCGGCCGCGGTCGCCGGCGAGAACCACGACCGGACCGTGTCCGGGTTGGTCAGACCCCCGATCCACCCCCACCCGAGGCCCGCGAGGGCGGAGAGGCCCGCCATCGTGGCGAGCGTCACCGCCATCGCCTTCGCGACGGGCCAGACCCGCTCCCGGACGCTGCGACCTTGTCCGGCCCACTCCCAGCCGATGTAGACGGGGCCGATCATCGCCGGCACTTTCACTGCCGCGCCGACCGCGCAGACGAGGATGCCGGCAAGGGGATGGCCCCGGCGCGCGAGCAGGTAGCCGGGCAGGAGGAAACCGAGCATCAACGCGTCGTTGTGCCCGCCGCCGACGAGGTGGAGGAGGACGAGCGGATTGAGCGCGACCAGCGCGAACGCCGTCGCGCCGTCGCGGCCGAACGAACGGGCGATCGCCGGCACCGCGGCGGCAAAGGCGATGGTCCCGATGAGCGCGAGCATCCGGAGGCCCTCGACCGAGACGAGCACGCTCTGACCGCTCGCCTGGACGATCCATCCGGCGAAGGTGAGGAAGGCCGGACCGTAGGGCGAGCCGACGTTGTGCCAGAGCGGGTCGACGAGCCCGACGAAGGGTCCCTGACCCATGACGGAGGGGCCGTAGGTGTAGGGGTTGAGGTGGTGGACGACCATCCAGCCCTGGGCGGCATAGCTGTAGAGGTCCCTGCTGAACAGCGGGGCGACGACCAGCAGCGGAAGCAGCCACGCGGCGAAGGTCGGCACCAGGCGCCGGACCGGGATGCCGGGGTGGCGGCTGCAGATGCGGACGACGTCGTACCAGACCCTGAGCATGAGGATCATGCCGGCGTAGACGGCGGCGACGTCGTAGATCGCCGAGCCCGACGCCGACAGGTTCGGAAGGAGGCTCGGCGAAGATCGG
>DAHVLW010000047.1:0-3823 GCA_027320205.1 Acidimicrobiaceae bacterium | reverse complement strand
GATCTCCTCGGCGGCGGCGAGGGCGCCGTCGCCGAGCGGCGCCGACTGGAACGCGAGGAGCTTGGCCATGTCGCCCTCGACCCGGATCCTCCCGGCCATGAACGCCTGCATCGCCGCCTGGCCGTCCCGGTCGACGAGGATCGCCCTCGCCGTCGGGTAGTCCAGGCTGACCTTGACGTCGGCCGGCTCGAGGTGGCCGAGCTCGACCTCCACGGCGTCGCCGGTCGTGTCGACGTGGGCGTCGAGACGGCGCCCTCCGAAGGGGACCTCCTCGACCACGAGGTTCATCCGCAGCGGGACCGCCGACGGGCCGTCGGTCGCGGCATGGGCCTTGTGGACCTCGCGGGCGGCCTCGATCCACTGCGGGCTCAAGAACGCGTGACTCACCATGCCGCCCTGCCCTCCCGACCACCCGCTCGGCCGTCGGTAGCATACGGCCGTGCCGCGCGCCCGGACCTCCCGTCCCGCCTGATGCGGCTGTCGGCGGCGGAGGTCGCCCACGTCGCGCGCCTTGCCCGCCTCGAGCTCTCCGCCGAGGACGAGGAGCGCTTCGCCGGCCAGCTCTCGGCGATACTCGAGCACGTCGAGACGATGCGGCGGCTCGACACTTCCGGCGTCGAGCCGCTGTCGCACCCTGCCGACCTGCGCAACGTCCTCCGGCGCGACGCGCCCCGTCCCTGCCTCGACCGGGAGGACGCGCTCGCCGCGGCCCCGGCCGCGGAGGGCGGCCGCTTCGCCGTGCCTCGGGTGCTCGGCGAGGAGCCGTGAGCGCCCCGACTGACCACCGCGGCGGCTCGGCCGGCGCCGGAGCGCTCGCGACCCGGATCGCCTCGGCGGTACGGGCCGGAGAGCTGTCGGCGAGCGAGATCCTCGGGCGCGCGCTCGAGGGGATCGCCGAGCATGACGGCGAGCTCCACTGCTTCAACCTCGTCACCGTCGCGGAGGCCCGCGCCGCGGCGGAGGCGGTCGACCGCCGCGTCGCCGCCGGCGAGGACCCCGGCCCGCTCGCCGGCGTCCCGGTGGCGCTGAAGGACAACCTCTGCACCCGGGGCGTGCCGACGACGTGCTCCTCGCGGATCCTCGAGGGCTGGGTGCCGCCCTACGACGCGACGGTCGTCTCCCGGCTCCTGGCGGCCGGCGCCGTCGTCGTCGGCAAGACCAACCTCGACGAGTTCGCGATGGGCTCCTCCACCGAGCACTCGGCGTTCGGGCCGACCCGCAACCCCTGGGACCTCACCCGCGTGCCCGGAGGCTCCTCCGGCGGGAGCGCCGCCGCCGTGGCGGCCGGCTTCGTCCCCGTCGCCCTCGGGTCGGACACGGGAGGGTCGATCCGGCAGCCCGCGGCCCTCTGCGGGGTGGTCGGCGTGAAGCCGACCTACGGGGTGGTGTCGCGCTTCGGCCTCGTCGCCTTCGCGAGCTCGCTCGACCAGATCGGTCCGCTCGCGGCGAGCGTCGAGGACGCCGCGGTCGTGCTCGAGGTCATCGGCGGCCACGACGAGATGGACTCGACGTCGCTGCCTCTCGCGTCGCCGAGCTGCCGGGACGTGCTCGCCGAGGGCGTCGAGGGGATGCGGGTGGGCGTGCTCGCCGACATGCTCGCCGACGCCTCGCCCGGCTGCGTCGGGGCGGTGCGGGCCGCCGCCGAGGCGCTCGCGGCCGCCGGTGCGATGGTCGAGGAGGTCTCGGTGCCCGAGCTCCTCCACGGGCTCTCGGCGTACTACGTCGTCGCGCCGGCGGAGGCCTCGTCGAACCTCGCCCGCTACGACGGCGTGCGCTACGGGCTCAGAGTCGAGGGCGAGGACGTCGAGACGATGAACGCGCGCACCAGGGCCGCGGGGTTCGGCCCGGAGGTGAAGCGGCGCGTCATGCTCGGCACCTATGCGCTGTCGGCGGGCTACTACGAGGCCTACTACGGCCAGGCGCAGCGGGTGCGGGCGGTCGTCGCCCGTGCCTTCGCCCGCGCCTACGAGCGCGCCGACGTCCTGCTCTCGCCGACCTCTCCGTCGGTCGCGTTCCCGCTCGGCGAGAAGACCGCCGACCCGCTCGCGATGTACCTCGCCGACCTCTACACGATCCCCTCGAACCTCGCCGGCCATCCCGCCATGAGCGTGCCTTTCGCCGTCGGCGAGGGCGGGCTCCCCGTCGGCGTCCAGGTCCTCGCGCCGGCGCTGGGCGAACGTGAGATGTTCCGGGCCGGCGCCGTGCTCGAGGCGGCGGCCGACCCCCGCGGACGTGCGCCGGTGGCGACGGGGACGCGCCCGTGAGCGGCTGGGAGGTCGTCGTCGGGCTCGAGGTCCACGCCGAGCTCTCGACGGCCACGAAGCTCTTCTGCGGCTGCCCGAACCGCTTCGGGGCCGAGCCGAACACGCTCGTCTGCCCCGTATGCCTCGGTCTTCCCGGCTCGCTCCCCGTGCTCAACCGACGGGCCGTCGAGCTCGCGATGCGCATCGGCACTGCTCTGCACTGCGAGATCCGGCCGTCCCGCTTCCACCGGAAGAACTACTTCTACCCCGACATGCCGAAGGACTACCAGATCAGCCAGTACGACGAGCCGGTGAACGTCGACGGCTACCTCGAGCTCCCGGGTGGGAAGAGGATCGGCATCGAGCGGGCGCACATCGAGGAGGACACCGGGAAGACCACCCACCTCGGCGGAGGCGGCCGGATCCACGACGCCGAGCGCGCCCTCGTCGACTACAACCGGGCAGGCGTTCCCCTCGTCGAGATCGTCTCCAGGCCCGACGTCCGGGGGGCCGAGGAGGCCCGCGCCTACGTCGGTGAGCTGCGGGCCGTGCTCGTCGCCACCGGCGTCTCCGACGGGCGGATGGAGGAGGGCTCGCTGCGGGTCGACGCCAACGTCTCGGTGCGGCGCGAGGGGTCCGAGGGTCTTGGCACGCGCTGTGAGGTGAAGAACCTCAACTCGCTGCGCTCGCTCGGGCGCGCCATCGAGCACGAGGCGGCGCGCCAGGTCGCCCTCATGGAGGCCGGAGGCGAGGTCCTCCAGGAGACCCGGCACTGGAACGAGGACGAGGGGCGGACCTCCTCGATGCGCTCGAAGGAGGAGTCGCACGACTACCGGTACTTCGCCGAGCCCGACCTCGTCGCGCTCGTCCCCGACGACGAGTTGATCGCCCAGGCGGCCGCCGACCTGCCGATGCTCCCCGCCGACCGGCGCCGGCGGCTCGCCGGGCTCGTCGCCCCGGCGCCGGAGGACGTCTCGGTCGGCGTCGCCGACCAGATCGCCACGGCGGTCTCGCTGGGTCTCGACGACCTGGTCTTCGCGTCGGCGGCCCTCGGCGCCGACGCGCGCCTCGCCCTCGCACGTGCCGCCAACGAGGCGGCGCAGGTGCCCGACGCGGCGCGCGTCCTCGACCCCGCGGCCTTCGCCGCCCTTCTCGGCATGGAGGCGACGGGCCGGCTCTCGGCGACGCAGTCGAAGTCCGTGCTCTCCGAGATCCTCGTGCACGGCGGCGACCCGGCCGAGGTGGCGAGCGGGCTCGGCTTCGAGGCGCTCGGCGACGACGCGACCGAGGCGGCCGTCGCCGCCGTCGCCGCCGCCCATCCCGAGGAGTGGGGCCGCTACCTCGGTGGTGAGGAGAAGCTCGCCCAGTTCCTCCTCGGCCAGGTGATGCGGGCGACGAAGGGGAAGGCGAACGGCAAGGCCGTCGCGGCGCTGCTCGCGGCGCGCCGGCAGGGGGATCGTGCCTGAGCCCGGGCGCCGGCCGTGACGTCGCTCGCGGGGCGCCGGGTCGTCGTGACGGGCGCGGCGCGCGGCATCGGCCTCGCGATCGCAAGGGCGGCCGCGCTCGCCGGCGCCGACGTC
>DAHVLW010000037.1:0-9165 GCA_027320205.1 Acidimicrobiaceae bacterium | reverse complement strand
CCGCCATCGTAAGGATTCAGGCCGTTCCTCGAGAGGTTCGCTGAGTACACGAAGCCGCCTTGAGGAAAGGATCGCTGATAAGAGAACGCGCTGAATGGCCCTCTTGAAGCGTAATGCTACGCCACACCCGCGCAAGATGAGCACCGCGGCATCATTCATCATTGTGGTATGCTGATCATGAGTTGGGAGTCTCCTGCGAGCCAGTGTGATCTCGGTACGCGCAGGCAACCGTCAGCGGCGGAACAGCCCGTCGCGCATCATCGATTCCCTGAAGATGTGACCGCTATTCATTCCAGCTTCCCTGCTCCGGGGTAGCGAGGAGCGATACGCTTCCTGGCGGGCAGCCGGGCCGGGCACGGAGCTTCGTAGCGCCGGTTCCGGCACCACAGAGCTGCATGCTGGAAGCCATGCCGTGTCGAGAGGAGTTCCTCCAATGGCGGTCGTCTTCGAACCGACAGCCGTGGGGCCGGAGCAGCGGAACGCAAGACCTGACCAGGGCTGGGAACGGCGGATGGATAACGGCCCGCTGGCCCGGCTGCTCTTGACCTTTGGTGTCCTGGGGCCCATCGCGGCCCTGATCGTCGCCATCATCCAGCTCTGGCAGCGTGCCGTCTCTCCCAAAGACGTCGTGCTGCTCATTGTGATGTATAGCTTCATCGCGATGGGCGTGACAGTGGGGTACCACCGCTATCTGACCCACCGTGGCTTTCGTGCCCCAGGTTGGTTGAAGTTCTTCCTTCTGGCGCTGGGATCTATGGCCGTGGAGGGACCGGCTCTCGTCTGGGCGAGCACCCATCTCGAGCACCATGCGAAATCTGATAGAGAGGGTGATCCGCACAGCCCGCTCCAGGGCTTCGTCCACGCTCACCTCGGCTGGATTATCGATGGCTTCGATGCCAATCCGCAAAAATACAGCTCCTGGCTGCACCAAGATCCCATCGTCAGGTTCGTCAACCGGACATTCTGGTTCTGGGTGCTCCTCTCGCTCGCCATCCCCTTTGCCGTAGATGGGTGGCGTGGCCTCATCTGGGGCGGCTTCGTGCGTATGCTCCTCGTCCATCACGTGACGTGGAGCGTCAACTCCGTGTGCCACGTCTTCGGGAAACGACCTTTCAAGACCGGTGATCGCAGCACGAATCACTGGCTCGTCGGGTTACTGGCGGGTGGCGAAGGCTGGCACAACAACCACCATGCCTTCCCCCGCTCGGCTCGCCACGGTCTCACCCCGGCCCAGCTCGACGTCTCCTGGATCGTCATCCTGGGGCTCGAGCGGCTGGGCCTCGCCCGCGACGTCCGCCTGCCGACGCCTGCGCAGATCGCGCGAGCGCCCCGTTACGTACCTGCGGCACGCCGAGCGGGCTAGAGCTGGGCCGGGCTCGGCGGCAGGCGCCTGTCCCGGCTCAGGGGCCGGGACGCGAGAGGGCGGCCGGCCGCCACCCGGGCTTGGCGAGGAAGCACTGCACGTCGGTATGGCGGCGCTCGGCGAACCCGGCTTCGCTGTAGCAGATGAAGAACTCGAGCAGCCGCCGCGACGGCGCGTCGACCCCGAGCCTCTCGAGCTCGAGCCGGCGGGGCTCGACCGCCGACCTCCAGCGCCGGAGCGTCTCGGCGTGGTGGTGCCCGATGTCGTCCAAGGCGACGAGGCTCAGGTCGTCCCTCCGTCCGAACGCCTCGAGCAGCCCCGCGAGGGTCGGCAGACGCATCCCGGGCCGGGCGTAGCGCTCGAGGAAGTCGTCGCGAGCGCGCCGCGCGTGGCGGTCGCGGACGACGACGGCCTGGAGGGCGAGCATGCCGTCGGCGGCGAGCAGATCGGAGCAACGGGCGAGGTAGGCGTCCAGCCTCCCGTCGCCGAGCTCCTCGGCGGCCTCGATCGCGACGACGTGGTCGAAGGTCCCCTCGAGTGCTTCGAGGTCGCCGTGGACGACCGTGACGAGGTCGTCGAGCCCCGCCCGCTTCGCCTGCTCGGTCGCCGCCTCGGCGCGTTCGGCTGAGGGGATCGCCACGCTCGCCCGGCAGCCGTAGCGCGCTGCGGCGTGGAGGGCGAAGCTGCCCCAGCCGGGCCCGACCTCGGCGACGTGGTCCGCGGCGCTGAGCCCGAGCTTCCGGCAGACTCGCTCGAGCTTCTCGATCTGGGCGTCGGCGAGCGTCGCCGAGGGGCTGGGGAATATCCCCGAGCAACCCGTGGCCGGCTCGCCGAGGACGAGCCGGAGGGCGTCGTCGGCGAGCCGGCCGGGCGGGATCGCCTCGAGCCGCGCCGCGCCGCCGAGACGGGCGCGCCCGACAGGGCGCCGGGTGAAGCTCCCGAGCCGCCGTCCGAAGGCGCTCGCGCGCTCGAGCGAGCCCAGGTTGCGCAGGACGACCCGAAGCAGCGTCGTCAGCTCGTCGAGCGTCGCGCACGCCCACCATCCCGCGGCGTACGCCCGCCCGAGCCCGGCCGCACCCTCGGTGGCCACCGCCCTCCAGGTGCGCGGCGACTCGACGACGGCCTCGGGCACCGGCTCGCCCGGGCTCGGCCTGCCGCAGAGGTTCCTCCGGCTCCCCTCTCGGACGATCAGCGCGCCGTTGCGCACGCGCCCGAGCAGCCCGAGGACCAGCGCTCGGGCGGCGAGCTCCCTCGGCCCGGACCGCGCGGCCTCCTCCCCTGCCCGCGCCTGCTGGGCCGCTCCCGGACGACCGAGGCGCACGAGCCGGCGACTCGTTCTAGTTGCTGCTGCTCGTGCCGGAGGTTGCCCCGTGGCCGTCGAAGGGCGAGCTGCGCTCGACCGGGCCGTACTCGGCCTCGTAACGCCGGAGCTGGTCGACGAGTTCGGTCGCCCGAGCCTCGTCGCCCGGCGCCGCACGGCCGGTGCGCGCCTCGAAGTTGATCCTCCCGAGCTCCTCGAGCTGGGAGCCGGCCTTGCGCCGCGCCTGGACCTGCTCGAGCTTGGCCTGGCCGGCCTTGCCCGCTTCCTGGGCCTTCTCGGCGAGCTGGGTCGCCTGCGCCTTCACCTTGTCCATCAAGCCCATCAGGACCTCCTCGGACTGAAGTGGCCGCCGGCTGGTGAGCCGCAGAGCGGCCGCAGCGCGTGCGACGCTGCGCGCGAGCCTAGGACCGGCGGGAGACGCCTGGCTCGGCGGCTTCGCCCTCTGCCGGCCGGAGCTCCGCGGCATCGCCGGCCGCCCCGACGGGCCGGCCGGCGCGGCGCAAGCTGGCCTCGGGCACGGAGGCCGCCAGCGCGCGCAGGCGCGAGTAGTCGTGGGCGAGCCCGGCAAAGAGCCGAGCCCGCTCGGCGACGAGCCCGGCGGGCGCCTCCGCGAGGAAGCCGAACAGGTCGAGCGCGAGCGAGATGTCGGCGGCGACCGGCGCGCGGCCGAGGAGCGAGGCGCGCCGGAGCGCGATCGCCACCGCGCCGGCGAGGACGTCGTCACGCCGCTCGCCGGGCCGAAGGACGAGCCGGTCGGCGAAGCGCCGGGCGAGCAGCAGCGCGTAGCCCTGGTCCGGGCCGGGCGAGCCACCGCCGGGAACGGCAGCGGGCCGGCCGGGCACGAGGTCTCCCGGCCGCGCCGCCCTCCAGGGCGCCGGCGGGCCGAGGCGATAGGCCGGGCGGACCTCGTCCTCCTGCAGGATCGGTGCGAACTTCGGCTGGGTCATCTCTCCGGCTCGATCACGCCCTGGGCCCGCGCGCCGCCGCGCCTGGCGGCGCCCCGGCCGGGTCATCGGTCGCCGTCGAGGTTAGCCGGGGCCGCCCGCGCCTCGAGAGGCCGTAGAGGATCGAGCCGACGAGTGCCTGCCACGAGGCCTCGATGACGTTCTCGGACACGCCGATCGTCGACCAGCCGGCGTCGGGCCCCGCCGTGTCGATGAGCACCCGGGTGACGGCTGCCGTGCCCTGGCTCGTGTCGAGGACGCGGACGCGGTAGTCGGTGAGGCGCAGCGAGGCCAGCTCGGGAAAGCGCGGCCCGATGGCATTGCGCAGCGCCGCGTCGAGCGCGTTCACCGGCCCGTTGCCCTCGGCGGTCGCCACGACGCGCTCCCCGCCGACGCGGACGCGCACCGTCGCCTCCGTCACGAGCTCGGCGCCGGGGGCCCAGGGATGGACGAACCCGACCGGCGCGGGGCCGGGAAGCGCCCGCCAGTCCGTCGTCACCCGGAAGGACTCGACCCCGAAGCTCACCTCCTCCCGCACGGCGCCCTCGCCTGCGGCGGCGCGCATCAGCAGCTCGAGCGATCCGTCGGCCACCGCGAAGTGGTAGCCGCCGTGCTCGAGCCGCTTCAGCGCCTCGAGCACGGCGCCGAGGGCGTCGGAGTCGAGCTCGATGCCGAGCTCCGCCGCCTTCAGCGCGAGCGTCGAGCGCCCGGCGAGCTCGCTCACGACGACGCGGGCGCCGTTGCCCACCGAGTCGGGCGGTACGTGCTCGTAGGCGTCGCGGCGCCGGACGATGGCGCTCGTGTGGATGCCGGCCTTGTGCGCGAAGGCGGAGGAGCCCACGTAGGGGTGCTGAGGGTCGAGGTTGATGTTCACCACCTCGGCGATGTGCCGGGCGACCGGCGTGACGAGCTCGAGGCGCTCCCGCGGGATCGTCTCGATCCCCATCTTCAGCGTCAGATCCGGGATCGCCGCCGAGAGGTCGGCGTTGCCGGTCCGCTCGCCGTAGCCGTTGACGCAGCCCTGGACCTGGGTTGCCCCGAAGCGCACCGCTGTCAGCGAGTTCGCGACGGCGCAGCCGCTGTCGTTGTGGAAGTGCACGCCGAGCACGGCGGAGCTGGCGGCCCGCACGTCTCGGACCACGCGCTCGACGTCGTGGGGCAGCATCCCGCCGTTGGTGTCGCAGAGCACGAGGGTCTCGGCGCCGGCGCTCTCGGCCGCCTCGAGCACGCGCAAGGCGAAGGACCGGTCGCGCAGGTAGCCGTCGAAGAAGTGCTCGGCGTCGAGGAACACCCTGAGGCCGTGCGACCGGAGATAGGCGACGGAGTCCGAGACCATCGCCACGCCCTCCTCGAGGGTGGTGCGCAGGGCCTCGGTGACGTGGAGGTCCGACGACTTCGCCACGAGGCAGACGACCTCGGTCCCGGCCGCGACGAGGTTGCGCAGGGTCTCGTCGGCGGCGGCGGCCACGCCGGAGCGGCGGGTGGACCCGAAGGCGACGAGGGTCGCCCGCTCGAGCTTCAGCTCGGTGCGCGCCCGTACGAAGAACTCCTCGTCCTTCGGGTTGGCCCCCGGCCAGCCGCCCTCGATGTAGGCGACCCCGAGGTGGTCGAGCTGCTCTGCGACGCGCAGCTTGTCCTCGACGCTGAGCGACATCCCCTCCTGCTGTGAGCCGTCGCGCAGCGTCGTGTCGTAGATGTCGACCGCCGCCGGCCACTCGCTGTCGCGGCGGTCGGCGGCGAGGAGCTCGACGGACAGGTGCTCAGCCGACATGCTCCAGCCAGTCCTTGTAGCGGTCGGCCTCGCCGCGCACGGCCGCCCGGAAAACCTCCTGGATCGCCCGGGTCACCGGACCGGGGCGTCCCGAGCCGACCGCTCGGTCGTCGGCGCTCGCGATCGGCACGACCTCGGCAGCCGTCCCGGTGAGGAAGGCCTCGTCGGCGAGATAGAGGTCCGACCGGCGAAGCAGCGCCTCGCGCACCTCGTAGCCGAGGTCACGGGCGATCGTCACGACGGAGCGGGCGGTGATGCCCTCGAGGGCTCCGACCGCCGAGACCGCGGGGGTGAGGAGCTCGCCGGAGCGGACGAGGAAGATGTTCTCGCCGGTCCCCTCCGCGAGGTAGCCGTCGCCGGTGCAGAGCACCGCCTCGTCGTAGCCGGCGCGCACCGCCTCGACCTTTGCGAGCGAGGAGTTGATGTACATCCCGGTCGCCTTTGCCGCCGACGGCAGGGTGCGCGGGTCGATGCGCGCCCAGGAGCTCGTCTTCAGGCGGACGCCGTGCTCGATGCCGTCGTCCCCGAGATAGGCGCCCCAGGGCCAGACGGCGACGCACGCCCGCACCGCGCAGGGCAGGGGGTTGAGGCCCATCTCGCCATAGCCGAGGTAGACGAGCGGGCGGATGTAGCAGGCGTCGAGGCCGCTCGCCGCGACGGTCTTCTTCACCGCCTCGACGATCTCGTCCTCGCTGTAGGGAACGTCGATCGCGAGCAGGTGCGCCGAGCGGAGCAGCCGCTGGACGTGCTCGCGCAAGCGGAACACGGCTGGTCCCGAAGAGGTCGCGTAGGCGCGGATCCCCTCGAACACGGCCGTGCCGTAGTGGAGGCTGTGGGTGAGGACGTGGACCGTCGCGGAGTCCCAATCGACGAGCTCCCCGTCCATCCAGATCTTCGACGTTGGCGTGATCGGCATCGCTACACCCTTTCTGCCACGGCGTCACCGATGCTCGCGGTCGTGTGGACGGCACCCGAGGACGCCGTCTCCTCGGCCACCGCAAGCACCGCTTTCTCGACCCTGCCCGCCGCCTCGCGCTCTCCGAGGAACTCGAGCATCATCCCTGCCGAGCGGATCGCGGCGAGCGGGTTCGCCGTGCCGGTGCCGGCGATGTCGTGAGCCGCCCCATGCACCGGCTCGAAGAGCGAGGGACCGGTGCGCGCCGGGTTCAGGTTCGCGGAGGCGGCGAGCCCGATGCCGCCGCAGACCGCTCCGGCGAGATCCGTGAGGATGTCGCCGAAGAGGTTGTCCGTGACGACGACGTCGTAGCGAACGGCGTCCGTGGCGATGTAGATCCCGGCGGCGTCCACGTGGTGGTAGGCCGTCGCCACGTCCGGGTGCTCCCCGGCGATCTCGTCGAAGGTGCGCTGCCAGAGCCCGCCGGCGTAGGTGAGGACGTTCGTCTTGTGGACGAGGGTGAGGGAGCGGCGCGGCCGGGACTCGGCGAGCTCGAAGGCGTAGCGGACGCACCGCTCCACCCCGTGGCGGGTGTTGACCGAGCCCTGGGTGGCGATCTCGAACGGCGTCCCCTTGCGGAGGAAGCCGCCTTCACCGGCGTAGGCGCCCTCGGTGTTCTCCCGCACGACGACGAAGTCCGCCCTGGGCGAGATCGAGCCGGGCGTGCCGTTGAACGGCCGGAGGTTCACGTAGAGGTCGAGCCCGAACCGCAGCTCGAGCAGGAGCCCCCGCTCGAGCAGCCCGGGCGGGACCTCGCGCGAGCCGACCGGGGGCCCGACCGCGCCGAGGAGGATCGCGTCGGCGCCGCGCAGCTCTTCGAGGACGCGTGCCGGGAGCACGTCGCCCGTGCGGACGTACCGGTCGGCGCCGAGGTCGTGCTCGGTCACCTCGAGCCGGACGCCGGCCGCGGCGACGACCTTCAGCGCCTCGGCGACGACATCGGGACCGATCCCGTCGCCGCCGATCACCGCCACCTTGTAGCCGGGCATCTCGCCTTCCTTCCTCCTCGACCTCCCGCAACCGACAAAAAAGCCGCCCACGACGTGGACGGCTGCGACGCGCTCGGGGAGGGCGCGCCGGTCAGGTAATGAGCACGCGACTCGCGGACGGCTGCTTCGCCGAGAGCCGAGCGCATGTCACGCAGGGCATTCTCGCGGCCTTGGCCCGCCGCCGTCAACTTCGGCCTGGGACGGCGACTGCGGGGCGCCTGGCGCCGGCCGTTCCCCAAAGCCTGCGCGGCGTGCGATCATTCAGAGGTGGCCGACTCGGACGGAAGGCGGCATCGAAGGGAGCTGCGCGCGTCCTACGACGACCGCGACCGCGCGGTCGACTTCTTGAAGCGCAACGGCGCAGAGGGCCGGCTCACGACCGAGGAGCTCACCGACCGGGTCGCGATGGCGCTCGACGCGAAGACGCTCGGCCAGCTCGACGACCTCGTCGCCGACCTGCCTCCCGAGCCGGCGCCCCCTCCGCCCGTGCCGCTGCTCCCACCCCCGCGGCGCAGCCCCGTCGACCGGCGGTTGCGCGTGGGGCTCGCCGCCCTCTTCTTCCTCGCCCTCGCCGCTCCTGGTCACCACCAGGGGGCCCTGGTCGCCGTCTGGATCGTGCTCCTGCTCGTCGCATCGGGCATCAGCCGTGTCCAGCGCCGCGTCCGGCACCAGGAGCAGCCGCGGCTCGGGGCCGGGCGCCCCTCGGGACCGTGGTCGTCCGCCGTCGGCTGGCGCCCGCCCCGAGCCGGCGAGAAACGCTGAGCTGGGCGCCGGGCGAGCGCGCTAGCTTCGGTCGGATGACGGAGACGCATCTCACTCCCGAGACTCACGCGCGGCTCGTCGCCGAGCTCGAGGACCTGAGGTCCGCCGGGCGCGTCGAGGTCGCGCGGCAGATCGAGGCGGCCCGCGCGCTCGGCGACCTCTCGGAGAACGGCGACTACCACGCCGCCAAGGACGCCCAGGGAAAGATGGAGGCCCGGATCCGCCAGCTCGAGGCGATGCTCGCCTCGGCGGTCGTTGTCGACAAGGCCGCCGGCGACGACGGCGTCGTCGCGGCCGGCGCGCTGGTCGACGTGCGCTACGAGGGCGACGAGGAGGTCGAGCGGTTCCTCGTCGGCTCGATCGAGGAGCGCCGGGACGACGTCGCCGTCGTCTCGCCCGGCTCTCCCCTCGGTCAGGCTCTTCTCGGCCACCGGGTCGGCGAGGCCGTGGAGTACGACGCGCCGAACGGCCGGCTGCGGGTCGAGATCGTCGCCGTCGCCTGACACGACGATGTCCGAGACCCTCGCCGAGAAGGTCTGGCGCCGTCACGTCGTCCACGCGGGCGACGGCGCGAGCGAGCCGGACCTGCTGTACATCGACCTGCACCTCGTCCACGAGGTCACCTCCCCGCAGGCCTTCGACGGCCTTCGCCTCGCCGGGCGGGGCGTCCGCCGCCCGGACCTCACCGTGGCGACCGCCGACCACAACGTCCCGACGACGGCGATCGACCTGCCCGTCGCCGACCCGACCTCCCGCCGCCAGCTGGAGGCGCTCGCCGCCAATTGCGCCGAGTTCGGGATCACCGTCTACCCGATGGGCCACGCCGACCAGGGGATCGTGCACGTCATCGGCCCCGAGCAGGGCCTCACCCAGCCCGGCATGACGATCGTCTGCGGCGACAGCCACACCTCGACCCATGGCGCCTTCGGGGCCCTCGCGTTCGGCATCGGGACCTCGGAGGTCGAGCACGTCCTCGCCACCCAGACGCTCCCCCAGCTGCGTCCGAGGACGATGGCGGTCGCCGTCGAGGGCGGGCTCCGGCGAGGAGTGAGCGCCAAGG
>DAHVLW010000020.1:0-4209 GCA_027320205.1 Acidimicrobiaceae bacterium | reverse complement strand
ACGTCCACCGGTCCTGCTCCTCTCGGACGACCCGGCGCCATCGTAGGAGGCCCGGCGGTAACATGATCGCGGCGCGACCGTGAAGGGAGGCGCCATGTGGGTGGTCGCTGGGGTGCTCCTCGGGATCGTCGTCCTGGCGACGCTCGCCGGGTTCCACACCGGGCCGCACACCCACCTCGCCGCGGGCATCGCCGGGGTCGTCGCCGGCGCCTGGCTGCTCGCGATGCTCGCCGACGGCCAGACCCGGCCGCTGCTGTTCGTGCTGCTCGCCGCCGACGTCGTCGTCTCCGGAGGCGTCGGGTACGCAGCGTGGCGGGCGCTGTCCGGCGCTCGTTCGCCGGCCCTGTCGAGGGCGAGCCACTCCCTCGAGGGTGCGATGGGCGTCGCCGTCGGCCCGCTCTCCCCGAACGGTGTGGTCCGGGTGCGGGGCGAGAGCTGGTCCGCCACCTCGCTCAACGGGTCCGTCCCCGACGGGGCCAGCGTGCAGGTCGTCAGCGTCGACGGTGTCCGGCTGAACGTCTGGCGCGATGAGGAGATCACCGAGGCAGGAGGGTTCCCGTCGTGATCATCGGAGTGATCGTGGCTGTCGTGGTGCTCGCCGTCCTCGTCGCCCTCGCCGCCTCGGTGCGGATCGTGCGCGAGTACCAGCGCATCGTGCTCTTCCGTCTGGGCCGCGCGATCGGCACCAAGGGCCCGGGCCTGATCCTCGTCAACCCGGTGACGGACCGGACGAACCTCGTGGACCTGCGCGAGCAGTTCCTCGAGATCCCGCACCAGACGGCGATCACGAAGGACAACGCGCCGATCTCGATCGACTTCATCATCTTCTACAAGGTCGTCGACCCCCAGATGTCCGTGCTCACCGTCCAGAACTTCGCCGGCGCCGCTCTCAACGTCGCGTCGACGACGTTGCGCAGCGTCGTCGGGGACATGCCGCTCGACGACGTGCTCTCCAAGCGGGAGGAGATGAACGCCTCGCTCCGGGTCCGCCTCGACGACGTGACCGAGCGGTGGGGGATGAAGGTGACGAGCGTCGAGGTCCGTGAGGTCAACCCCCCGCCGGGGGTCCAGGAGGCGATGACCCGTCAGATGTCGGCGGAGCGGACGCGCCGTGCCGCCGTCACCGAAGCCGAGGGTCGCAAGGCGGCGGCGATCCTGTCCGCCGAGGGCGAGCGCCAGGCGGCGATCACCCTCGCCGAGGGCCAGAAGGCCGCGGCGATCCTCGCCGCCGAGGGCGAGCAACGCTCCGTGGTGCTGCGGGCGCAGGGTTACACCTCGAGCCTCGGAGTCATCAAGGACGTCGCGAGCGGCCTCGATCCGAAGACCCTCCTGCTCCAGTATCTCGACACCTTGAAGCAGGTCGGGACGTCCCCCTCGACGAAGCTCGTCGTGCCGATGGAGCTCGCCAACCTCCTGGCAGGCGTGAAGGGGCTGATCCCGGTCGCGTCAGCCGACGGCTTGCTCGGCAGCGAGAGCGCCGGCGGCCTCCCGGACGCCGCTGCTCCGGCAGGCGGCCGCGGGGTGTGAGCCGTCGAGAGCGCAGATCGCGGCCGAGATGTAGTTGGCCTCGACGATGAATGCCGCAGCGCCGATGCTGCGGCCGAGCGGTGACGCCGGGTCGTGGATCCCCGAGGCGATGGCCGAGCGCCCGGGACCGCCGTCGTTGAGGGGTCCGTACCGCCCGGTCGTCTGGTCGTACCAGAGTTTCGCGAGATCGGGAGCCGTGCCGACCGCGAGGTAGCGGTTGCCGATGTCGAGGAACGGGATCCCCTGCGAGGTCGCGAACGGCGGGCGCTCGTAGCGCTCGAGGAGGCTCGCCACCCGCTTGGTCAGCGGCTCGAGCACCTGCGGCGGCTCGGTCCGCCCGTACTCCTCGACCGCGGTGAAAGTGAGGTGACGGCTCGAGTAGCTCGCTCCGTGGAAGCTGAAGGTCGGAATCCGCCCGTCCGAGTTGCCGGAGGTGGTCGTGGCGAGCCGGGAGAAGGTCCCGAAGCGACCGAGCGCCGCCACGAGCGAGTACCGGAGGAGCGCGCAGTAGGGGCAGTACTCGGCGCCGACGTAGACGACCTCAGGACGCCCGCCCGGCCCGAGCTCGGGCTGATGGGCCGCCACGGTGAACGGTGGCGCGCTCCCCGAGGTGCCCACGGCGTCGAACACGCTCGAAGGAACGCCCGCGACCGCGCGCACGAGGGCAGGCGGCGCGAGGGACGGCGCGTTCGAGGTGCCGTGGCCGGCCCCGGTCGCATGCCCGTTCCCCGACGCCTCCCCGCTGCGGGTGAGCTTCACCGCGATCAGCACGACGAGGAGCACGATCACCGCGACGACGCTCGCCCAGCCGAGGAGTCGGGCGTGCGAGCGCGAGGTCGGTCGTGCCCCGGCCACGGCCCGGTCTCTCGCCGGCCGGGACCGGGCTCCCCGGCCACCCCGGGTCGCGGTCCGGCCGCGCGACACCGGCCCCGTCGCGGAGCGTCGCTTCGCCACCGAGATCTTCGCCTTTCCCCGGCGGCGGCGTGGTGGCGCCTTTCGGCAAGCAGGGACCCGCATCGCGCAGCCCTGCCGTCTGCCGGTGCGCCGCCACCGCGTGGAGGCGCCTCACCCCAGGCTACCCCCGCGACGCCCGCCATCAATCCGGGGCGCACGCGGACGGGGCCGCCACCTGGGCGAAGCCTGAGCTCAGCGCCGTCTCGCCCCGCCTGGCAGGTCGAACCCTCGCGGGAGCTGCTCGACGGGCCAGTCGAGCAGGCGCATCGCCGTCAGGCAGGCGAAGCGGTCGGTCATCCCGGCGACGTAGGCGACGGCGGAGCGCAGCGCCTCGGCGCTCCCGGGCGCGTGGACGAGGCCGACGTCTCCGGGCCTCGCGGCGACGTGATCGACGAGGGCCGAGAGCAGCCTCGCCACGGCGCTTGCCTGCACCCTCGACTCCGGCCGCATATAGACGCGCTCGTAGTTGAACCTGCGCAGCGACGCGAGGATGCCGGCCATGTCCTCGCTCATGGCGACCATCCCTGCCGCGGCGCTCGAGCGGACGAGGTCGCCGATGAAGGCACCGAGCTGGGCGCCACGGGTCGCTCCGCACGCCGCGACGACCTCGGGCGGCAGCTCCGCGGCGGAGACGTGCCCTGCGGCGACGGCGTCCTCGAGGTCGTGGGCGCAGTAGGCGATGCGGTCGGCCCAGCTCACGACCTCACCCTCGGGAGTCCCCGGCGCCGGGCGCGTCCAGGAGTGGTTGCGGACGCCGTCGAGCACCTCGACGGTGAGGTTGAGCGGGGCGAGCACGACGTCCGCGCCGTGCACGGCGTGGTCGAACCCCTCGGCGAGGTACGGCGCGAGCGCGTCCTCGCTGGCATGCCCTCCTGGACCGTGGCCGCAGTCGTGACCGAGAGCGATCGCCTCGGTGAGGGCGACGTTGAGCCTGAGCGCCCTCGCGACCGAGGTCGCCACCTGCGCGACCTCCAGGGCGTGGGTCAGCCTCGTCCTCTGGTGGTCGTCGGGGAAGACGAAGACCTGGGTCTTGCCGGCCAGGCGCCGGAAGGCCGTCGAGTGGAGGATGCGATCCCTGTCCCGCTCGAAGCAGGTTCGCATCTCGTCGGGCGCCTCCGCGAGGGCGCGCCGGCCGGCGCCGCGCGCCCGCGTCGCGCCGGGGACGAGGAAGCTCTCCTCCAGCGCCTCGCGCTCCTCACGACCGAGCGCGACCCCAGAGCCGGGAGGTCCGCCGACTCGCGCGCCGCTGTCGCGGTGAGCTGCGCGAAGCCCCGCTGACGGACCCCGGTGGCCCTGCATCGTCGCCTCCCAGGCCCGAGCGCGCTCGCTCGCGGGCCTCTGGTCGGCGACCCGCTGCGGACCGGAGCCCGGTCCAGCGCCCGGATCCGGCCCTGCTCCGGGGTCGACCTGATCGAGCAGCCTCCTCGCCACGTTCCGAGACTACGCCCGGGGTGCCCCATTCCCTCGGGCGGGCGCCCGAGCCCGCGCCCGTCGCGACTCCTGCTCGACGTGCTCGACCTGCCGAGCTCGCCGCGTCGCCGCTAGGACAGCCTGAGCTCCGGACGGTAGACCCGCGCCGGACCGAGCTCGGCGACGCGCGCCGCGAGCTCGGCGAACGTGCGGGCGACCCCGCCTTCGGGATCGACGACCACCGCCGGCCGCCCCTCGTCGGCCCCTTCGCGGACTGCGACGTCGAAGGGGACCTGGGCGAGGAGCGGGACGCCGAGC
>DAHVLW010000009.1:0-3334 GCA_027320205.1 Acidimicrobiaceae bacterium | reverse complement strand
GGGCGCCTGGCAGCCGGGCCGGCCGAGCCCGGTTCGGCCGGCGCAGAGGGGGCGAGATGACCGGCCGGACGGCCAGGCTGCCGTCGGAAGCGGAGATCGCCCGGCGCTACGCGGCGGTGCGCGCGGCGATGGGCGAGGCAGGGCTCGACGCCCTCGTCGTGTCCGGGAGCGAGTACACCGGCTTCGAGGGGGCGGTCCGGTACCTCTCGGGGTTTCGCATCGTCCACCGCTACGCCTACGTCCTCGTTCCGGCGTCCGGCGATCCCTGCATCGTCTTCCCGAGCGAGGCGCGCTACGTGGGCGAGCACGGCGGCGGGTTCGTGGGCGAGCAAGTCTTCGCCGACCGACCGGGCGCCTTTCTCGGGGAGCAGCTCACCGCTCGGCGGGCGCGGCGCGTCGGCGTGTACGGGCTCGACTACGTGATGTGCGTACGCGACTACGTCGCCCTCGCCGCAAGTGGCATCGAGATCGTCGCCTTCGACGACGGGTTCGACCTCGCCCGGGCGGTGAAGAGCGCCGAGGAGCTCGAGTCCGTCCGGGAGACGATGGCGATCAACGAGGCCGGCTTCTGGGCGGTCCAGGCGGCCTACCGCCCGGGGCGCACGCAGGCGGAGCTCATGGCGGAAGCCGAGGCGCTCTTCGCCCGCGCCGGCACGGGACGCCAGACCATGGACATGGTGCTGTGGGGGAGGAAGGGATCTGCCACGCCGGAGTTCCGCATCCCCGAGGCGGCAGCGCCGATCGAGCCGGACGACCTCCTTCTCTACTCGCTCGAGGTCGCCGGGCCGGGCGGCCACTGGGTCGAGTTCACGCGGCCGCTCAGCAAGGGTCCGCTCTCCCCCGCGACCGAGGCGATGCTCGAGGCCTACGCGGCCTACTTCGAGGCCGCGCCCCGGGCGCTCGCCGCCGGGTCGACGGCGCACGACGCCCACCGGTCGATCTCGCGCCCGTTCCTCGAGGGCGGGTTCCGGCTCGGCCACGTCACGGGGCACTCGATCGGCATGACGATGATCGAGCACCCGCGTGTCGGCGACGGGGTCGAGGTCGAGCTGAGGGACGACATGGTCGTCTCGATGCACCCCCACGTCATCAGCCCCGACGGCACGGCGTGCATGTACATGCAGGACACCTGGCGCGTCGCAGCAGGTGGCGCCGAGCTGCTGTCGACCGTTCCGGCGAAGGTGTTCGACGGCGGCGAAGCTCGCCCCGGCGCGGGCCCGCCGGAAGGTTGAGGACGCCGTCGCATGCCGGCCCCGGCCGGGCTCGTCCTCGACGAGGTGGTCCCTAGGCTTGCTCGGGTGAGCGACTACTCCGACCTCGTGCTCCCCCCCGACGTCGTGCTCGTCGGCGGGCTCGTCGAGAGCGATCCGGACTTCGCCGAGCAGCGCGGGCCGGCGGAGGTGGATCCCGAGCACTTCAAGCAGGCGATGCGCTCCCTCCCGACCGGCGTGGCGATGGTCACCGTGGAGGTCGGCGGGCGACTGTGGGGTCTCACGATCAACTCGTGCTGCTCGATCTCGACCCGCCCGCCGACCGTGCTCGTCTCCCTGGCCCACAGCGCGAGCTGCCGGGGCGCCCTTCTCGGGACCAGGAGGTTCGGGCTGTCGATCCTCGCCGAGGAGCATCGGGAGCTTGCAAGGCTCGGCGCCGTTCCCGGCGGGCCGAAGTTCCTCGACGTGTTCTGCGAGCGCCCCGACTCGTCCGGGCCGGCGACGATCGCCGGCGCGCTGGCGCACCTCGACTGCGCGGTCGAGCGGACCTTCGAGGTCGGGGACCACACCCTCGTCGTCGGCCTCGTCCGCAGCGCGCTCGTCCGGCGGGGCGCGCCGGGCGACGAAGGAGGTGGCGCCGCCGTGGGCGGGGTCGGCGGCGAGGGGCTCGGGAGCGGCGCGTCGACGCCGCGGCCGCTCCTGTACTTCGATCGGGCGTTCCACCGCCTGGGCGGGCCGCTCGACGGCGGGAGCTAGGCGGCGGGACCTGGACGGCGGGACCTGGACGGCGGGAGCTGGACGGCGGGACGGCAGCAGGCGGCCGGGTCGACGGCAACAGGCGGCCGGATCGACGGCAGCAGGCGGCCGGACGGCGGCGCCCGAGGTGAGGGACGAGCGGTGCGGAGAGGGACGAGCGGGGAGGTGGGCTTCGGATGAGGTTCAGCATCTACTCCGAGCTGCAGAGCTGGCCGGGGAAGAGCTACGAGCAGCTCTACGGCGAGGTGCTGGAGCAGGTCGTCAACGCCGACCGGCTCGGCTACGAGACCTATGCCGCGATCGAGCACGTCTTCTTCCCGAAATTCTCGGCATCGGCCAACGTGTTCGGCCTGTTCGGGATGGCGGCCGCGAGGACGAGCCGGATCAAGTTCCGGTCGATGCTGCACGTCCTCCCCTACCACAACCCTCTCGTCCTCGCCGCGATGATCCACGAGTTCTCGCTGCTCACCGGCGCGCGCTACGAGTTCGGCGTCGGGCGCGGCCACGGCTGGATCCCGCTCGCGGCGGGCCTGCCGCTCGACGAGACCTCCCGGGAGCGTTACGAGGAGGCGCTCGACCTCTTTGTCGAGGGCCTCCGGCACGACGTGGTCTCCTTCCACGGCAAGTACTGGAACGTCGAGGAGAGCCACGTCGTCCCCTTCAGCGGGCACCGGTTCCGCGTCATACTCGGGGGGACTTCGGACCGCACCTACGACCTCGCGGCGAGCAACGGCTGGGGCGTCGCCGTCCCGCCGCTGCTCCCGTACTCGGCGCTGAGGGACCAGCTCGACCTGTACCGGGCGAAGTGCCGAGAGCACGGCACCAGCCCGGACATCGTCTGGATCCATGCCTGCTACATCGACGAGGACCGGGCCGTGGCGCGGCGCGAGGCCGAGCGCCACATGCGCGGCTTCCTCGAGGGCAACGCCTCTCCGCTCACGGACTACCCGCCGCTTCCCGCCGATCGGCTGAACGCCGCCGGGTACGGCTTCTACACCTCGGGGATCATGGAGCAGCTGGCGGCGATGCCCTACGACGAGATGATCGGCGGCGACGTCGTCTGGGTGGGCACCCCCGAGGACGTGGTCGAGCGGGTGCGCGAGACGATCGCCGTCTGCGAGGGACTGAAGGAGATCGCCATCACGACCAATCCCGGCGGCGCCGAGCACTGGAAGGCGATCAAGGCCCAGGAGCTCTTCGCCAGGCACGTGATCCCCAAGTTCCACTGATGAGTAGCCCTATGTCAACCCCCGGCGCTGACGAGCGCCAGATGGGCACCGTGAAGCGCCGGGTCGTAGGGGGCGCGGTCCTGCCAGCAGCGCCAGATGACCTGCGCCCAGGAGCGGGCGAGGATCCGCTCGGCGTGT
>DAHVLW010000002.1:0-3390 GCA_027320205.1 Acidimicrobiaceae bacterium | reverse complement strand
GGCGACCAGGGCCTCGAGCCGCTCGAGGTCCTCGGGCGTGGGCGTCGTGAGCTGCATGCTGCGCGCCGGCGCGGTGACGCCCGGCCGGCCCTGGAGCCGCCCGCCGGAGCGCACGCGTGCCGTCGCGCCGTCCTCCCCCTGCTCGACGACGACGAGCGAGACGCCCCCGTCGCCGAGGGCGACGACGTCGCCCGGCTCGAGATGGGCGACGACGTCCCCTGCGGCGACCCCGATGCGTGCGGCGGCGCTCGAGTCGCCCACCCCGGCGGCGACGAGCAGCACCTGGGTGGCGGCGTCCAGGACGACCCCGCCGTCGGGGAACGGCGCCGTGCGGATCTTCGGCCCCGGAAGGTCGGCGAGCACGCCGATGTCGGGCGTGACCTCGCGCAGGCGCCGGACCCGGCCGACCGCCTCTTCGAGGCCGCCGTGGGCAAGCGTCACGCGCGCGACGTCCATCCCTGCCGCAGCAAGCGCCCTCAGCGTCGCCGGCGAGTCGGAGGCCGGCCCGATCGTCGCGACGATGCGCGTCCGGCGCTGCTGGCGCCGGGCCCTTCCCGACGTCGCGGCGCGGCGGGCGACGTCGGCGGCGAACCCGGAGGAATAGGCGGTCTGGAGAGCGGTCCGGCGCAGCCCGTCGACCTCGAAGGCAGTGCTCATGGCTACAGCATGCCCGAAGGCGCACCGGCCGACGCGCCGGAGACGTAGGGGATCGTCACGGGACCCTCGGGAAGCACGCAGCATGTCGCCTCGGGCCCGCGACGACCGAGCTCGTCGAGCACCATCGCGGCGACGTCGGGGGCAGGCTCGAAGAACGCCTCGCGCAGCTCGTCGTCGCTCAGGCCGTCGGCGTGGACCGCGACACGCGCCGCCTCCTGGACGCGCACCTGGACCTGCGCCTGCCACTGGTCGGGCACCGTCGCCCGCCCGCGCTCGATGCGCTCCCGGAGGGCAGCCGGCGTGGGCGCCGAGGCGAGGAGGCGGCGGTACTCGCCGTGCTCGGGGAAGCCGTCCCGGCACTCGGCAGCCACGACGACGAGGCCACCCGGCGCGACGACCTGGCCTGCGGCCGACAGGCCCTTCACCGACTGGTAGAGGTTCTGATCGAGGGGGAAGCCGGCGTTCGAGGTGACGACGACCTCGTAGCGCCGCGGGACCGGGCGCATCGCCACCTCCTTCGAGGCGGCGCGGGCAGCGGCGTGCATCGCGAACAGGTCCCCGCCGAACGCCGCGACGATGCGCTGGTCCCGGTCGAGGACGACGTCGCAGGCAAAGTCCACCCCGGTCGCTGCGGCGATGGCGCGCACGTCGTCGTGGACCGGGTTGCCCTCGACGACCCCCCAGGTCGCCCGCGGGTCGCCGATCCGGCGCGCGTCGTGGAGCACGAGCGTCGTGTCGAGGCCGGCGAGGCCCGGCGCGACCAGCTTCGGCCCGCCGGAGAACCCGGCGAAGAGGTGCGGCTCGACGAAGCCGGTCGTGATCCTCACGTCCGCAGCGACCCACTCCCTGTTCAGCTTGACCGGCACGCCATCGCCGAGGATGCCGAGGTCGGCGAGAGACGCCTCGTCGCGGGCATCGTGGTTGACCACCCGGACGGCGTCGAGCACGGACCGCCCGAGCATCGACTCCAGCTCCTCGGGCGTATTGCCCCGGTGCGTGCCCGTCGCCACGAGCACGACGACGTCGTCGAGGTCGACCCTCCCCTCGAGCTCCTCGAGCAGGACCGGCACGACGACGTCGCGCGGCTGAGGCCTCGTGCCGTCGCACACCGCGATCGCGACCCGCTGGCCACGCCGGACATGCTCGGCGAGCGGCGGGCCGGCGACCGGGTTGCGGACCGCGCGGCGCACCTCGGCCGCGGCGTCGGACGCCGGGGGCTTGTGCGCCGGCGCGACGACGACGACCCGCTCGTCGGGGAGGTCGAGCTCGAGGCCCGAGGTTCCGTAGGCGAGGCGGACGCGCACCCTCAGCTCGCCGGGCTCACCGAGCTCATGTTGAACTCGCCCACCCTGAGGGGCGGCATGGCCGTGCGGCTCGTCCACTCCCCCCACTCGCGGGACAGCGCCCGCTCGCTCGCCCCGACCTCGCCGACGCGCCCGAGCAGGTCGACCGGGCTCTCGTTGAAGCGGAAATTGTTCACCGCGGCGACGACCTCCCCGCCCTCGACGAGGTACACGCCGTCGCGGGTCAGCCCGGTGAGCAGAAGTGTCGCGAGGTCCACCTCCCGGATGTACCACAAGCAGGTGAGGAGCAGGCAGCGCTCGCTCCGCCCGACCATCTCCCCAAGGGTCGCCGAGGCGCCGGGAAGGGCGAGAGAAAGGTTGTCGACCGGCGGGGTGAAGGGAACCCCGGCGCGCGTCGCGCCGGCGCGGTGGTAGCGGAGGCGCTGCAGGCGTCCGGCCGCGATCCAGCTCGTCGGGCCGAGCGCGGCACCGTTGTCGAAGACCGAGACGTCGGCCCCGGACGACTCGGCGACGAGGAACGGCGCGCACCTCAGCCCGGGCGCGCCCGGGTCGCTCGCGAGCTCGAAGGCAAGCGCCGACAGCCGCTCCCCGACGCGGGTCCCCCCTCCAGGCCGGGAGAAGACGCTCCGGCCGTCCTCGGCGTCCCTGCCGCTCAGCGCCTCGGCGAGGACGAGGATGAGGTCGGCGACGGCGTCGGGCGGCAGGAGCACCTCGTAGCGACCTGCCGGAAGCTCGACGCGGCGCGTCGACCACACGAGCCGCTCGGCAACACGATCCTCGAGGGCCGCAAGCGAGGATGCGGAGAGCTCCTCGGCGCCCGATCCCGCCCAGGCCGAGCTGGCGCCGTCGCCGCTCCGCCCGACGAGCTGTAGCGACGCCGACGGCTGGACGTGACGGCGGCGCGTCCCGGTCGAGCTCGCGAGGTAGCTCGTGACGCTCGCGCTCGCGGCGAAGCCGGCGAGGACCCTCCCCTCGGCCCGCGCTCGGCGGAACGCCTCGCCGAGACCGCCGACCACATCGGCGAGCGGCCCGAGCCCGACCATCTCTGGCGGCTCGTCGAAGCCCGGCGGGGCGCCGGCGTCGATCAGCTTCGACGCGTCCTCCGCGGGCGGCGTGCCCGCCGCGTCCCGCTCGGCGGCGGCGACGATCTCGGCGACGTCGCCGACGCCGCTCGCCGACGCCGTGCCGACGGCCGTGCCGCCGTCGTGCTCGACGAAGCGGATCACCGTCACCCGGCGGTCGCGCCGGCGGCCGTTCGTCGTCGTCGCGTTGTTGGCGAAGCGCACCTCGCACTCGCTGCGCTCCTCGACGACGACCGTGCAGGCGCCGGGACCCGCGACCTCGAGCGCCCGATCGGCGACCTCCTGCGCCGGGGCGAGCGCCGTCTCGCCCGCCGCGTCAAAGGGAATCGCCGGCGAGCCGGGGCGCG
>DAHVLW010000059.1:0-4110 GCA_027320205.1 Acidimicrobiaceae bacterium | reverse complement strand
CGGCCGGCTCGGCCGGCTCGTGCAGTCCGCCCCCGGCGGGGCGCGGTCCCCGCTTCGGGTGATGGTCCGCGTCACGCCCGGGGTTGCCGCGCACACCCACGAGCACGTGATGACCGGCAGGGAGGACTCGAAGTTCGGTTTCTCCCTCGCCTCCGGCGCTGCAGAACGGGCCGTCGCCGAGCTCGGCGGGATCGCCGGGGTCGTGCTCGCGGGCGTCCACGCCCACATCGGCAGCCAGATCTTCCGGCTCGAAGCCTTCGAGCAGGAGATCGCCGTCCTCGCCCCGTTCGTCGCCCGCCACCGGCTCGGCGAGCTCTGCGTCGGCGGCGGCCTCGGCGTCGCCTACCTGAACGGCGAGCGCGCGCCGACCATCTCCGAGTGGGCGGAGCGCCTCGGCGCCGCGGCGCGAGCCGTCGGCCTGCCGGAGGAGGTCCGGCTCGCGGCCGAGCCGGGCCGCGCGGTCGTCGCCACCGCCGGCATCACCTGCTACCGGGTCGGCACGATCAAGGAGCTGCCCGGGGTACGGACCTACGTCGCCGTCGACGGGGGGATGAGCGACAACCCGCGCACTGCCCTCTACGGGAGCGGTTACGAGGCGTTCCTGCCCCGCGCCACCACCGCCTGTCGCCCGCGCGCGGCGCGCGTCGTCGGCAAGCACTGCGAGTCGGGCGACGTCGTCGTCGCGGACGCGCGGCTGCCGGAGGACCTCGGCGTCGGCGACGTCCTCGCGACGCCGGTCACCGGCGCCTATGGCTTCTCGATGGCCTCCAATTACAACCGGGTCCCGCGGCCGCCCGTCGTCTTCGTCGAGGAGGGCCGCGCGACGGTCGTCGTCCGGCGGGAGACGATCGAGGACCTGCTCCGCCTCGAGCCCTGAGCCCGCCGGGCGGGGGCGGCCGCGCCGGAACCCGTGGGCTCGGGAGCCGGGAGGGCGCGCGACCCGGCGGGGCAGCTCGTGGCGGGGGCTACGTTGTCCCCGTGCCCGAGCCCTCCCGCACCGCGTCGTCGGTCGTGCGGGTCGGGGTGCTCGGCTGCGGCAACGTCGGCGCGGCCCTCGTCGACCTCGTCCTCACCGGTGGTGACGAGCTCGCGAGGTGCGCCGGGGTCCGTCTCGAGATCGCCCACGTGGCGGTGCGCAACCTCGCCAAGCCCCGCGTCGGCGCCGTCCCCGCCGAGCGTCTCACGCACGACGCCCACGCCGTCGCGACGGCCGATGACGTCGACGTCCTCGTCGAGCTGATCGGGGGGATCGAGCCCGCGCGCACGCTCGTGCTCGACGCGCTCAAGTCCGGGAAGCCGGTCGTCACCGCGAACAAGGAGCTCCTCGCCAACTGCGGCGCCGAGCTCTACGCCGAGGCCGAGTCCGCCGGTCGCGAGCTGCTCTTCGAGGCGGCGGTCGCCGGCGGCATCCCGCTCGTCCGTGCGCTTCGCACCTCGCTCGCCGGCGAGCAGCTACGGAGGGTGACGGGCATCGTCAACGGGACGACGAACTTCGTGCTCACCCGCATGAGCGAGGAGGGCGCGAGCTACGGCGAGGCGCTCCAGGAGGCCCAACGCCTCGGCTACGCCGAGCGGGACCCCTCGGCCGACGTCGAGGGGCACGACGCCTCGGCGAAGGCGGCGATCCTCGCCGGCATCGCCTTCAACGCCGACGTCGTCGCCGGCGACGTCTACCGCGAGGGCATCGAGTCGATCGAGGTCGGCGACATCGAGTTCGCCCACCGCCTCGGGTACGAGGTGAAGCTGCTCGCCGTCGCCGAGCGGGTCGGGGACGGAGCCGTCTGCGTCCGCGTCCACCCGGCGATGGTGCCCGCCGACCATCCCCTTGCCGGGGTGCGCGGGGTGTTCAACGCCGTGTTCGTCGAGGGCGAGGCCGTCGGCGAGCTGATGTTCTACGGCCGCGGGGCGGGCGGTCGCCCGACGGCGAGCGCCGTCCTCGGCGACCTGCTGGACGCGGCCCGATCCCTCTCTGCCGGCGCCGTATGGTTCCCACCCCGGCGCCGGGTCGAGATCCGCCCGATCGACGACCTCGAGACGCAGTACTACCTCGCCCTCGACGTGCTCGACCGCCCCGGTGTCCTGGCGGCGGTCGCGGCGGTCTTCGGCGGCCACGGCGTCTCGATCCGCTCGATGGAGCAGGTCGGGCTCGGCGAGGAGGCCCGGATCGTGTTCATCACCCACCGGGCGCGTGAGGCGGACGTGCAGGCGAGCGTCGCCGGCCTTCGCGGCGTCGACGCCGTGAAGCGGATCGGCCAGGTGCTGCGCGTCATCGGGGCGGAGAGCTGAGGCCGTGACGATCCCCCGTGACGCGGACCTCGAGCGGCGTCAGGCCTGGCATGGGGTGATCAACCGCTACCGCGAGCTGCTCCCCGTCGGCGACGCGACCCCGGTCGTGACGCTGCACGAGGGCAACACCCCCCTGCTCCCCGCCCCGCGGCTGTCCGAGCGCGTCGGTGCCGAGGTGTACCTCAAGATCGAGGGAGCCAACCCGACCGGCTCGTTCAAGGACCGCGGCATGACCGTCGCGATGTCGAAGGCGCTCGAGGGAGGGGCGCGGGCAGTCGTCTGCGCCTCGACGGGGAACACCTCGGCTTCGGCCGCGGCCTACGCCGCGAGCGCCGGCCTCACCTGCGCCGTCCTCATCCCCGAGGGTCACATCGCCCTCGGCAAGCTCGCCCAGGCCCTCGTGCATGGGGCGATCGTCCTCCAGGTCCGCGGGAACTTCGACAAGGCCCTCGAGATCGTCCGCGCGCTTCCCGGCCGCCTGCCCGTCGTCGTCGTCAACTCGGTGAACCCGTACCGGATCGAGGGCCAGAAGACCGCGGCGTTCGAGATCGTCGACGCGCTCGGCGACGCGCCGGACATCCATTGCATCCCGGTCGGCAACGCAGGGAACATCACCGCGTACTGGAAGGGCTATCTCGAGTATCGCTCGGTCGGCCGGTCGACGCGCCTGCCGCGCATGCTCGGCTTCCAGGCGGCGGGAGCCGCCCCGATCGTCGAGGGCCACGTCATCGAGCAGCCCGAGACCGTCGCGACGGCGATCCGGATCGGCAACCCCGCGTCGTGGTACGGCGCGACCGCCGCCGCCGCCGAGTCCGGCGGGGGGATCGCCAAGGTCGACGACGAGGAGATCCTCGACGCCTACCGGTTGCTGGCGACGGAGGAATCGGTGTTCTGCGAGGCCGCCTCGGCCGCCTCGGTCGCCGGGCTCCTCAAGTCCGAGATCTCGCCAGGTGCCCGCGTCGTCTGCGTGCTGACCGGCCACGGCCTGAAGGACCCGGATCTCGCCATCAGCCAGGTGAGGGTGCCCGACGCCGTCGACGCGACCTTCGACTCCGTCGTCGAGGCGCTCGGCCTCTGAGCGCAGCCGGCCCCGACCGGTCCGGCGCGGTGTTGTTGCCCAGGTCGCGAGCAACCGGTACACTGTCGCCAGCACCGCTCCCTGTCGACCTGTGTCGCGGTCCGGGCGCCGCCGACCCCGGTCGTCACGGCCGCCAAGGCAGGACGGTACGCAGATCCCGTAGCTGGTCCGAGATCGCACCCCGCCACCCGCGTCGGGTTCCGGCTCGCACGGCAGGGCCGAGCGTCCCGTCGCCGTGGGTGCCGGGCGGGTGGCGTCCGGTATCCCTGCCTCGCTCCCGTCCGTCGGGACGCCCACGGGTGCCGGGACGCTCGGGCCGGCGCACCGGGCTGCCGCCGGGCCCGTGCCCGGCGGGACGTGGCGGAGAGCGGCACAGCGTGACAAGCAGCAGCACAGAGCAGCACAGAGCACAGGAGTACATGCCGATGGCAGCAGAGCAGCTCGAGCGCTCCATCCTCGAACGCAAGGAGCGGGACGAGCTCCACGCCATCGCCACCGCGATGTCGTTGAAGCCGCCGGCGCGCTCGCGAAAGTCGGACATCATCGACCTCATCCTCGCCGCGACGGGCGTCGGGTCCGGAGGCGAGGCGAAGGTCAACGGCGCCGGGGAGAACGGCGCCCACGCGGGGGGTCCCGACGGCGCGGGAGCGGTCGCGCGCCGCGGTGCCGTCGACGCCTCGGCGACCGTCGACGGGGCGGGCGCCGCCGGGAGCGCGCCGCGACCCAGGCGGGCGCCGCGAGCCGCG
>DAHVLW010000056.1:0-1521 GCA_027320205.1 Acidimicrobiaceae bacterium | reverse complement strand
CTGTAGTGAGCGACTTTGCGCGCGAAGTGCTCAGCCAGCCGGACCTCTGGCGCCGGGCGGCAGCGCTCGCCCGAGGGGACGCGACGCTCCTGCCGAGACCAGGTGCCCGCGTTGCGCTGCTCGGCTGCGGGACCTCTCTCTACGTCGCCGAGGCGGTCGCCGCCCACCGGGAGTCCGCCGGGCTCGGGGAGACCGACGCCTTCACTCCCTCGGAGATGCCGATGTCGCGTCGCTACGACCTTGCCGTGGCGATCACCCGGTCGGGGACGACGACCGAGGTGCTCGACGCCCTCGAGGCGCTTGGCGCGAGCACGCCGCTGCTGGCGATCACCGCGTTGGAGGGCGGGCCCGTCGCCCGGCTCGTGCGCGACCGGATCGTGCTCTCTTGGGCGGACGAGCGCTCCGTGGTCCAGACCCGCTTCGCGACGACGGTCCTCGCCCTGCTCCTCGCACACCTCGGCTGGGACGTCGAGGTTTCCGCCCGACGTGCCGAGCAGGCGCTCGCGCTGGACCTTCCGGAGCACGTCGACGAGGTGAGCCAGTTCGTCTTCCTCGGCCGGGGCCTCGGCGCCGCGATCGCTCGCGAGGCGGCGCTCAAGCTGCGCGAGACGATCGGGGCCTGGACCGAGGCGTATCCGACCCGGGAGCTGCGCCACGGCCCGATCTCGGCGATCGGCCCGCACACGCTCGTCTGGGTGCTCGACGCCGAGGAGCCCGCGATCGACGACGAGGTCGTCGCCACCGGGGCGCACCTCGTCCGCGGCTCGGGGGACCCGCTCGCCGAGCTCGTCCGTGTCCATCGCGTCGCCGGTCACCTGGCCGAGCTGCGCGGCGTCGACCCCGACGCGCCGCGCTTCCTCGCTCGCTCGATCATCCTCGACGGGAGCTGATGCGATGACCCCGGCGGCGACCGCCGTCCTCGCGCTCGACCTTGGCGGGACGAAGCTCGCCGCAGCGGTTGTGGAGGCATCTGGGGTGCTGCGTCGCCGGCGGAGCGAGCCGACCAGGGCCGAGTCCGGAGCCGACGACGTCCTTCGTCGCGCCGTCGCGCTCGCGGGCGCGGTGCTCGCCGAGGAGCTCCGCGACGGTGGCTCGGTCGGCGCGCTCGGGGTGGCGACGATGGGGATCACGCGGGACCACGGGACGGAGCTTGCGCCGAACGTCCCGGGCTGGGACCGACTCGCGATACCCGCAGCGCTACGGCGGGCGTTCCCCTCGCTGGAGGTCGCGATCGGCAACGACGTGCGGGCCGCGACGCTCGCCGAGCTCAGCTGGGGTGCGCTCAAGGGCGTCGAGACTGGGGTCTACCTGAACCTCGGCACGGGGGTCATGGCGGGCTTCGTCGTCGACGGCCGGATCCTCGAGGGGGCGCACGGCGCGGCCGGTGAGATCGGCTACTCGCTGCAGGCTGGTTGGCAGGACGCGCGGCTCGCGGCGGAGGGAGGGGCGCCGGCGGAGGAGCGGCTCGGCGGCCGGGGGGTCGCGAGGCGTGCGAGCGAGCTGCTGGGCGAGCCGATCGAC
>DAHVLW010000272.1:0-6283 GCA_027320205.1 Acidimicrobiaceae bacterium | reverse complement strand
TCGCGCCAGTCGAGGCCCGCGGGGCCGGCGACGCGCTTGAGGTCCTCTTCGCCGGGCGTGTCGAAGAGGACGATCCAGTCGGCCTGGGAGTGGTAGATCGGGCGGAGGCCGATCGCCCGGGGATTCGCGATGATGACGAAGTCTTGGCCGTGGCGGCCTTCGTTCTGGACGATGTCGGAGCCGGCGAGGATCGCTTCGTCGGACGCGAAGAGGTAGCGGCCCTCATCGACGACGACGAGCGTCGGCCCGTCGTGGTCGTGCGCGGCGAGGACGGCGGCGTCGACCTTCTCGCGGTGGTCTTTCTCCCGGCGGTTCGGCTTGATGCGGAACCTGCGGTGGCCGATCCTCGCGTCGGCGTCGGGGTCGGGCTCCGGCCAGCTGTTGCCGCCCGGCCACGGGCGTGTCCAGCTGCCGTCGGGGTCGAGGTCGCCTGTCGGGTCGACGATGAGGGCGTCATAGGGCCAGCTCCTTGCGTAGCGCTTGAGGAACTCCGATTTGCCGCTGCCTTTCCGGCCATGCACCGCCACGAAGAGCGGCGGACCGTCCGGGTCGATCTCGAGGAGCCGGACCGGATCGAGCTCGGTCTCGCTCATACCGGTCCGACGTCCTCGAGGCTCGTCGGCTCCGGGACGCCCGCCAAGCGCCGAAGGCGCGCCTGGGGTGCTTCGGGCTCGGCGGCCTCCTGTCCCCCCTCGTCGCCGGGCCGCTCCCCGCCGAGGCCGAAGATCCTGCCGGCGAATCGGGCGCCGCGCCGGTCCTTTCGCTCATGCACCAGGCGCTGCACGACCTCCTCGTGCAGCTCCTCGGCCTCGACGGCGCCACCGGGGCGGCGGCGCAGCACGCGGAGGAGGTAGCCAGCGAGCCCGATCACGGCGCCGCCCTCGCCGGCGCGCTCGACGACCTGCTCGACCAAGCCGCCCTCCGGGGCCCGCTCGAGCAGCACCCCGGCGAGGGGCCCGGCGATGCGGTAGCACTCATCGGCGGTCATCACGAGGTCCCGCCCGGTGCGCTCGCCGAGGCCGTAGTCGAGCTGGCGCGTCGCCTCGCGCAGGCCCAGCGCGACCAGGTCGGTGAAGGCGGCGGTCTCAGAAGAGGCCCACGACCGTCTCGTCATCCCCCGCGGCTGGTGTCGGCGGCCTTCGGTCGATCCGAACGGTCGCCGGCGGCCGCTCGCGAGCTGGCGCAGGCGCTCGACGCGACCTCGCAGCCCCGTCGGCTCGGTCTGGAGCTCGTCGGTCGCCTCGGGTGGCTCCTCCGGCTGGCTCGGCGCCGGCGGCGGCGGCGTCAGCGGCTCCTTGAACCCCGGTCCTGCCATCTGCAACTCCTCCACCGGGCTCGTCGCTCCGCGGCCACTCCCGGACATCGGCGACGACGACGCCGCTCGCGGTCGAGACCTCCTGGACTTTGCCGGGTTGCTCGCTCCGCGGCACCCGCCGGAGCGTCACCTGCTCGCCACAGGTCGGCTCCGAGCAGCGGGCCCGCCAGGTGACCCGCCCCGGCGGGCACTCGCCCCGGGTCTCGTGCCCCGCGGGGCAGACCCCGGTCGCCTCGACCCGCACGCCTTTCCTGCTCGTCACGCGTTGCCTCCGGACACCCGGCCTAGGTGCCTAGGACACTGGTCCCGAGCTGGGAGAATGTCCACGGGTGTCCGAGGACACCCGTTGTGAGGTGTCCGAGGACACCCGCCAGAGTGTCCGAGGACACCGGCGGGGAGTGTCCCCGGGCACCTTTGGCCCGGGTGTCCGCGGACACCGGGAGGAACGATGGCAGAACGGGAGATCGTCGAGCGCCTGGCGGACGTGCAGCGGCGCTGGCTCGAGCTCGGCGCCGAGCGGCGCCGGCTCTCCGATGAGCGGCTGCGGCTCATCTGGGAGGCCCGGGACGACTGGGCGATGACCTACCGCCAGATCGGCCACGCGATGGGGATCGACCGCACGCACGTGATCCACCTGCTCGGCTGCGGCTACCCCGGCGATGCGCCCGGAGGAACCGAGGAGACTGAGGCGAGCTGATGGCCCTGCGGCCGCCCCGGTTGGTCGGCGGGACGGCCGCAGGGCGCCTGGCGGGCGTGTCTCAGGCGGGGAGCTCGAAGAGCTCGTCGACGTCGATGCCCTCGACGGCCGGCTCGCGCCCCGTTCCGTACTGCCAGGCCCAGCACTGCCGCCGCGGACGCGCACCGGGCCGCGCGTACCAGAGCCGATAGCCCCAGGGTGCGCCCGGCATGTTGGTCAGGAAGTCCTCGTTCGAGTAGAGGATCGTCCACTGCGCGGCCCGGCTGAGGCTGTCGAGGAAAGTTTGGGCGAACTCCGCCAGGTCGGCCCAGTTGAGCCCGTCCTGGACCTCGAGATCAAGTGCGAGCCCGAGCCGATGCGGCACGCCCGCGTACCGGACACCGTTGAGGAAGTCGGCGACCTGCACGTCGGCCGCCTCACACGGGTGCGCGAAGTGGTAATACCCGACGTCCATCCCGGCCTCGTGGGCGGCGCGGGCGTCCTCGGCGAGGTACGGGTTCCGGTAGCCGAGACCCTCCGTGGCCTTGATCATCACGTAGTCGATGCCGCACTCGCGCCGCATGGCCCCGAAGTCGAGCGGCCGGCCGCCGACGTGGTTGTTGCTCGACACGTCGACCATGTTGGCCACCGCTTAGGCGGCCCTCACGGACGCGAGATACCCCGGAATAGCCGCACCATAGTGCGGCGGCCCGATCTCGGCGAGGAGGCGCCGGTAGCGGGCACGTGTCGTGGCCGAGAGGCCGTCGGGGCGCATCCGCCAGTGGTCCCGCGTGAAGCTCGCCAAGGCGGCAGCCGTGACGGGCGGGACCCGCTTGATGCGGAGCACGTCGACCATGAGCTCGAGGCCGCCCTCCTCGAGCACGCCGAACCACGACTGCTCGGCGCTCGTCACGTAGTCGGCTCGGAGCTTTCCCCGCACGCCTCGAGTCTAGCCAGCTCCTCGGCCAGCTCGAGGGCATAGGGGTCCTCGAGCTCGCCGGCGAGCTCGAGGCCGCGGAGCTCCGCGCGGAGCTGCCGGGTCCGCTCGCTCGCCGGCGGTAGCGCCTCGGCGGCCGCCGGCGGCGTCGCCTCGAAGATCTCGAGCGCCTCGACGACGAGCGCCGGCGAGCGCAACCGACAGCCGGTGACGAAGGCCTCGAGCTCGGCGAGGCGCCCGTTCGCCCGGCGGCCGAGCTCGAGGGCCCGCCGGCGCGGACCGCCGACGAGCGGCGAGCCCGTCTCGGCCTCGATGCGCCGCACGAGCGCGTCGCCGGCGTCGGTCCTGGGGTTGTTGAGCCCGTCGTCGTCGTCGTGGCGCGCGTACGACGACGACGACGAGTTATCTACATCGCGATTCTGTATCTCTATAGAACAGTGAGGGCTCGCGGCGGCGCCGGATTTGTGGGCGCCGCTGTGACGCCCACTACGGGCCGGCAGTGGGCGCTCCTGTGACGCCCACAACGGCTTTCCCTTGGGCGCTCCTGTGACGCCCACAAACGGGGTTTGTGGGCGCTCTCCCGACGCAGCAAAACGGGCCCGTGCCGCCGCGCTGGCCGCCTCGGAGGCCGCGGCGAGCGCGAGCGCGGCGGGCCGGCCGCGCTGCCAGCGGGCTCCCCACTCGTCAATCGGCCGGAGCCGGTAGAGCGTCGCGGCGCTTCCCCGCAGCGCCAGTCGATCGAGCCGTCCATCGGCCAAAAGCTGGGTGATCTCTCGGCGGACGTTGCGCCGGTCGGCGCCGAGCGCCTCGGCGAGGCCCCGCTGGGAGCAGCGAACGATCGTTCGATCCGCCTCCGCGGCCGCGAGCAGCGCGATGATGCGCCAGCGAAGCGGGCAGTCGGAGGCCTGGGAGATGGCGGACAGCAGCGCGATGGTCATAGGGGGAGGCTAGACCTCCAGCTGCTGGAGTGCTAGGATGGCCCCGTGGTCGTCGGGCTGCTCCGCAGGCTGCGCTCGCTCGTGTCCGACGCCCTCGACCCTCGGCGGGCCGAGCTCGAGCGCATCGCTCGCGACCACGCGCTCACCTGGCGCGCATCGCACGACGACTGGGTCGAGCTCGTGCGTCAGTGGAACCTCGGCGGCCCGATAGCCGCGCCCGTCGTGAAGACCGGCCCCGTCGATGCCCAGGCGCCGGGAGGGGTGCCTGCGTCCGCGGCGGAGCCGAGGCCCCGGGCGAATCCTGCCTGCCAGCGCCCCAGGCAGAGGGGCGTCGGACGCGGCTATCCGGCTGCCGATCCGGGGGACGCGGCGTGAGCACTGTCGCGCGGCGCGCCGGCGGCCGTAGGAGCGAGGCGAAACCGGCGGAGGCCGGTCTGCGGGAGCGCCCACCCCGCACTGATGAGCCAGGGCACCCCAGGAGGAGGACCACCATGACCAGCACCGACAAGGCCCGCACCATCACCCTCACGGGCCGCCCGCCCGTCCGCATCCTCGAGAGCGCGTGGCCCGTCATCGCGGTGGCGGATGGCGACACGTACGCCGGCGCCGACCCGGCGCTTCGCCACCAGGCTCGGGACCAGGGCGACGTCGACGTCTGGAGCATCCGCGTCCGCCAGCACGTGGACGGCCGTGCCATCGTCTACGGCGTCTACCGGGAAGGTCGCGCTTCGGGCCACGTGGGCCTGTGCGCGGCTGGTCGCACCCTCGCCGAGGACGAGGCCGAGCGGATCCCCGAGGTGATCGGCATCGTCGGCCGCGAGCTCGGCCTCGACCGCCGTGCGATCGAGGCCTGCATCGCCGGCCTGCCGCCGCTGGAGCTCGACGAGGCGCCGGAGGTGCTCGACGTCGTGATCAGCGCCGTCCCGGCCGGGGATGAGGCCCGGCCGTCCCGGCTCGAGGTCGGCTCCTACGTCGAGCTCACCGTGATCGACGGCACGAACCAGCCCGTGTGGGCCGGCTCGGTCGAGGTCCTCGAGGAGTCGGCCGAGGCCGAGGATCTCGCTCGCGCCGCCCTCGGGGACGCCGGCTTTGACGTCGTCGGAATCCGCGACGCCTGGGAGGACTGCACGGGCGGCACCGCCCGGACGACCGGCCGCGTCGTGCGGCGCGGCTCGAGCGGTGCGACCGACTGATCGCTGCGCGTGCGGGCACATGCGGCTCGACCACGGGGTCGGGCCGCATGACCGCGCGTGCGCGGTGCTCGGTTGCGGCTGCGCCAAGCTCCGGCCGTACTCGGCGCCGAGGCCGGAGCCTCGTCGGCGCGATCGCGTGTCGGCCGCGCAGCGGATGTTCGAGCCATCGACGGAGCAGCGCTGATGCGGCGCACGCTCCGCTGGCTCGCCGGCGCCGTCGCGTTCGTGCTCGTCCTGATCGGGGCCCACGCGCTCGAGGTCGGCCGCCTCGACGTCGCCACGTGGTACACGCTGGCCGTCATCCTCACCGTGGGCCTGTTCGTCGCGGCGGTGCTCGTCACGTGATTGAACCCGAGGCGATCGACTTCTCGGCGATGATCTCCGAGGTGCTCGGCCTGCTCGGCCTCGAGCATGTGATGGGCCGCCGCCGGATCGCACCGCTGCGGGTACCGCTCGACCGCCGCCCCGACGGGCGCTGTGCCACCTGTGGCTGCGCGGCCGCGCACGTGCCGGCCTCGCTCGTCGACTGCGACCCGGCGACCGCGACCGCGGGCCTGCCGGCGGGCCTCGTCCTCGATGTCACATGGCGCTGCGCCGCCTGCGGCGTCTACTGCCAGTGGTGGCGCGGGTGAGGATCGTCTCGGACCGGGAGCTAGCCGCCGCCGAGGCGCGGGTGCTCGAGCTGGCCGCCGAGCGCCTATCCGACGGCGGCTACGTGCTCACCATCCTGCGGCACCCCGCCAGCATTGCCGTCCTCGGCGTCGACGCCGCAGGGCTGCTCGAGCGCGTCACGATCCGAAAGGACCGGCCGGAGCACGCCACCGCGTTCGCGCTGATCTCGCAGTTCGCGGACGACCTCCATGCGAGCCTTGCTGACGCCCGGGACCTCGCATGAGGCGCGCGCCTCGCCAGGTGCGCAGCTTCCGGCTCGAGGCCGCCTCGGGCGATCTCATCGCGGTGGCGCTCGACGCCGGCGACGAGCTCGTCCTCGTCACCCTCGACGACGTCGACGGCACGGCGCTCCCGACGGCGTTGCTCACCCGCCACGAGGCGCGCCGCCTCGCGGACATGCTCGCCTCGCTCGTCGTGGCGGACGAGCCGTAGGGAACCCATGACTGACCTGCACGTAGCCTGTCGGGAGGCCTGGACCGCAGAGGGCCTCGCGCCGAAGACCATCGCCGCCTACCTCGCCGTGCTCGGCCGGGCGGAGGCGCGCCTGTCGGA
>DAHVLW010000265.1:0-4554 GCA_027320205.1 Acidimicrobiaceae bacterium | reverse complement strand
TCGTCCGATCCGGTGTCGCCGGCCGCCGAGACGACCGTCTGGCCCTGCGCGGCGGCCTCGGCGAAGAGGTAGTCCTCGAGCTGGCGCGCCCCCGGCGCGCCGGTGTCGAGCGCCTGCTCGCACTCACCCCAGCTGGTCGAGACGATGTTCGCCCGGTCCTGGCTGACGATCGTGTTGTACTCGTCTATGGTCCCGTAGGTCGTGTTCTCTGCCTCGTAGACGATGATCTTGGCGTCCGGGGCGAGCGCGGAGAGCACCTCGACGTCGAGGATCGCCTCGCCCGAGCCTGGCCCGACGAGGTTGAAGCCGTCGACGTGGACGAGACTCACCTGCGAGGTGTGGCTCACGCCGAAATAGCAGCGGTCGAAGGCGGCGAGGTCGGACATCTCGAACGGCTCGAGCTCGAACAGGGCAATCGTCTGGCCGGCGCCGAGGTCGCCGCGGGCGTAGAGGCTCGACAGCCCGTACGCGTGGGCGATCTGGTCGTCGGTCCAGCCCCCGCCCCCGAGCGCCGCGAGGTAGGCCGAGGTGCACGCCGCGGGCGCGCCGGGGGCGACCCTCGGGAGCCGGCGGTCCGCCGCCGGCGTGCGCACGACCTTCGGGGTCACCGGCGCCCGCCGCATCTGGGAGTGCGCAACGACGACGCTGTCGAGCCCGAGCACCGCCGACACCGACGAGGCGACGGAACGGTCGAGCCGCGGCGCGACCGTGGCCACGAAGCCGCGGCGCCCTCCGGGCGCGGCGTAGCCGACGATCCGGGTGTGGAGCGCCGCCTCGACCGTCGACGCGCGTCCCCGCAGGTCGAGAAGGAGCCGGTTGGCCGAGACGCCCGTGACGCCGAGACCGGCGGCGCGCATCGCCCGCTCTACGGCCGAAACCGACGAACGCGTCGGCCCGAAGCGCCGGGCGACCTCGGCGGGGGTGAGGAAGCGGTGGTACTCGGGCGATCCGGGGGTGGAGACCGCGTCGGCATAGGCCTGAAGGCCGGAGGGGTCCCGCGGCGTGATCGCGAGGCCGAGCTGGACGGAGCGGTCCGGGGCGATCGCGCCGGTCGCGACGCCGCCGCGGGGGAGCGCCGTGGCCTGGCCAACCCGAACGAGCGCCGAGGCGCCCTCGAGCGACGCGCGCGCCGCCGTCGACGAGCGCGCCGCGGACATCGCTGTCCGCGTCACGCCGCCGGCGGCCCCGGGGTCGGCGGGAGCCGGCCCCGCCAGCACCGAGAGCGCGAGCGCCGGCAGCGCGACGAGCGCCGTCGGAAGGGGCCACCCGCTCGGGCGGACCCCCCGCCTCGTTCGGGACGGGCGTCGCCGGTCGATCAAGTCAAAGCGCCGCGACACGAGCCCTCCTCCGAGCCGACGCCCTCGCCGCTCGGGCGCGATTACGCCGGTCTATCAGGGAGTTCCTCCCTGTGCAATGCGTCGGGACATGGAGGTCTCGCCGCTTGCGCCAGCCGGTTCACCGAGCTGCCGCGACCGCTCGCGGCGCTCGCGGCGCGAGGGGGCGCGCGGCGCGACTGGCGCCGCCGTCGGAGAGGCGCGCGACCTCGAGCGCCCAGCTGAGCGCCTCGATCGAGGCGCCGTGGAGGGCGACCTCGTTGATCCCCGAACGCCCTGCCGCGCCCGGGTGGCCGCGCTGGCAGTCGACGACGTCGGCGACGATGCGCCCGACCGGCGTGTCTTCGCCGAGCACGGCGCGCCGCAGCTCTTCGTCGACCGGCAGCGTCGCGAGCACGTCGTCGATGCGCATGTCGAGGAGGATGTCGAACGCCGAGACCATGCCGGCGGTGAAGGCGAGGTCGCCGAGCTGCGGGCAGCAGCGACGGGCGACGAGCTCGCACATGCGCGCCCGGGTGAGCGTCGTCACGAGCTCCTCCTCCGAGGTCTGGCCCCGGCTCGTCACGACGAGGAACGACAGCCAGCTCTGGATGCGCTGCCAGCCGAGGAGGACGAGCGCCTCCCGGAGCGAGCGCACCTCGCGACGCATCCCGTGGTAGGCGCCGACCGACGCCATCTGCAGGAGCTGGTAGACCATCGCGGGCTCACCGCGGATGACCTCCTCGAGCTCTGCAGCGCTGCTCTCGCTCGACGCGAGCCTGAGCGCGAGCTCGAGGCGAGCCCCGCCTGAGCTGTCGAGCGTCCTGCCCGGCACGTTCTGGGGACGCGAGAGCAGGTCGCCCTGGAAGTAGTCGCATCCGATCTTCCGGGCGCGGTCGAGGTCCTCGAAGTCCTCGACACCGAGCGCGAGGAACAGGGGACGGGGCTCGCCGAAGAGCTCGACGACGCCGTCCAGCCCGCCGCCCGCCAGGAGCTCGCGCTCGAGCTTGACGACGGAGGCGAGCTCTGCGAGCCGGGGGTCGAGGCGAGGCGAGGCGACGTGGTCGAGGGCGAGCCTGTAGCCGGCGTCGACCAGCACCGCACAGCTCTCGAGCACGGCCTCGTCGCACGCCGTCTCGCAGCCGATCTCGAACACCGTGCGCTCGGGCGCGAACTGCACCGGGAGGCCCTCGCCGAGGACCGTCCCGTCCACGTCGAAGCAGACGGTCAGGTCACCGACGAGCCGGGAGAGGCCGATCGCGACGGCGTCGTACAGCAGGGCGCGCGTGGCGCTGCCGGCCCCGCCCCCGTCGGGCGCGCCGCCGCGGCCGCCGGGCGGGACGCGCCGACCCGGAAGCAGCTCATAGCCGACCACGGCGAGGTCGGAGTCGAAGATCGGTTGGCGGCCGACGACGACGTCAATGGTGGCCATCGCGCGCATCTCCCCCTGGCGAAGTCAGGCATGCGAGCATCGGCCCCATGCGCTCGAGCGCGACGGGGATCTCCTCGGGCGGAAGCGGCGCCGAGAAGAGGAAGCCCTGTCCCACCTCGCAACCGAGCCTTCTCAGGCCGTCGAGCTCCGAACGCGTCTCGACGCCCTCGGCGACCACCGTCGCGTTCAGGGTGTGGCCGAGGCCGACGACGCTCTCGAGGACGGCGACACGGTCGGCGTCGTCCTGGAAGCCGGCGACGAAGGAGCGGTCGATCTTGATGATGCTCGGAACCATCCTCGGGAGGTAGGAGAGCGAGGAGTAGCCCGTCCCGAAGTCGTCGATCGCGATCCGTACGCCCCGTTCGGAGAGCCGGCGCAGCGTGTCGGCCGAGGAGTCGCCCTCGACGAGCGCCACCGACTCGGTCACCTCGAGCACGAGCCGGTCCGGTTCGAGGCCGCTCGCCGTCAGCGCTTCCTCGACGACACGGACGAGCCCGGAGTCCCTGAGCTGGCGGGCCGACAGGTTGACCGAGACGTACGGCGCCGATCCGGGCCCGGTCGACAGCGTCCAGGACATGACGGCGCGCGTCGCCTCGCGCAGCGCGAAGGCGCCGAGCTCGAAGATGAGGTCGCCTTGCTCGGCGATCTCGATGAACACGGTCGGCGGCACCAAGCCCCGAGTCGGGTGCATCCAGCGCATCAGGGCCTCGAAGCCGAGCACCGTTCCGCTCGCGATGTCGACGAGTGGCTGGTAGTGCATCGCGAGCTCGCCCCGCGAGATGGCGTGGGCGAGGTCGCGGGCCAGCTCGAAGCGCTCGACGGCGCGCTCGTGCACCGCCGGGTCGAAGACCACCCGCCGCCCCTTGCCGAGGCGCTTCGCCTCGTACATCGCCGTGTCGGCGTACTCGAGCACCCGGCGGGTGTCGCAGGCCCCCCGCTCGAGCGGGACGACGCCGATGCTCGCCTTCTGGATGACGGTGAGGGCACCGAGCTTGAACGGCGTGGAGCACGCCTGGAGGATCCGGCCGGCGATCTCGTCGGCCTCGGCCGGGCTCGAAAGACCCTCGACGAGCACGAGGAACTCGTCCCCGCCGAAGCGGCAGAGCGTGTCCTCGGCTCGCGTCGCGTGCCGCAGCCGCTCGGCGAAGGCGACGAGCAGCTCGTCGCCGATCCCGTGGCCGAGCGTGTCGTTGACCGCCTTGAAGTCGTCGAGGTCGAGCAGCATCAAGGCGGCATGGCCTCCCGAGCCACAGGCGTCGAGCGCTTCGGTAAGGCGGCCTTCGAACAAAGCCCGGTTGGCCAGGCCGGTGAGCACGTCGTGGTACGCCTGGAACTCGAGCTCCGCCGCGATCTCCTCCTCGCCGGTGACGTCCCGGGAGGTCACGACGAGCAGGGGCGACCCGTCGCCGCCGGCGACCGCCACCACGTCGCACTCGGCGGCGACGAGGACGCCGCTCGGGCGCGAGTAGCGGTGCGGGTAGGCGCACGACCGCCCCTCGGAGAGCGCCCGGGCGTGGACCGCCCGAGCCGCGGCAGCGTCGTCGGGGTGGCTGAAGGCCGAGATCGGCCGGCCGAGCAGGGACTCGCGCTGGCGGTCGACGAGACGGGCGAACGCGAGGTTGGCGTCGACGACGAGGCCGTCGGCGTCCAGGACGAGAAGAGGTCCCGGACTGTGCAGGAAGCCGAGGGCGGCGAGCGCGTCAGCCGGAGCAAGGCCGCGAAGCCGCGTCGCCGCGCCTGCGGTCGACCGCCCGTACCCGCACGCCTCCCCGACCAACGGGACCCCGCGCCTCCTGTGCTGTACCACCG
>DAHVLW010000263.1:0-1799 GCA_027320205.1 Acidimicrobiaceae bacterium | reverse complement strand
GGGCCCAGGGCGGCCGGCCGCGCTCACAGGTCGCTGCGGGCGCAGCCGGCAGGTTGGGTCGGCAATACTTGACTTTACGAGTCAGGATTATATCCTGACCATTTGAGTCATGTTTAGCGCCGCCCCTGTCTACCCGGTCGCCCTCCTCCTCTCCGGGAGCCGCTGCCTCGTCGTCGGTGGCGGCCGCCTCGCCCGCGAGAAGGCCGAGGGCCTGGTCGCCGCCGGCGCCGACGTCACGGTCGTGACCGGCGACGCTTCCGCCGGGGACGTCGACGCCGACCTCGGCGCCCTTGCGGCCCGGCTGCACCGCCGCGCGCTGCACCCGGGCGAGGCCGCCAACTTTGCCCTCGTCGTCGCCACGAGCGGCGACCGCGGGCTCGACCGTGCCGTCGCCGCCGAGGCGCGGGCTGCCGGCGCCCTCGTCTACGTGCCCGACGACCCCGAGGCGTGCTCGTTCTTCCTCCCTGCGACGCTGCGGCGGGGGGCCGTCACCGTCGCCGTCACGACCGGCGGTTCGAGTCCGGCCGTCGCCGCCTGGGTCCGCAACCTCGTCGGCGGGCTGCTCGGCGACGAGGTGTCGGCGCTCGCCGAGCTGGTCGGGCACGCCCGGGCTCGGCTTCGCGCCGAAGGGCGCTCGACGGCCGGCCTTCCGTGGCGGGCCCTGCTCGACGGGCCGCTCCGGGGCCTCCTCGCCACGGGGCGACCCGACGAGGCGCGGGACCTCGTCGCCACGTGGACGGCCCGCCAACGCGGGCAGAGCCCTGCGCCCGGAGCGCCTCCCGGCGACGAGTAACTTCAGCGCCGTGGCGGTGGACGGCATCGATCCGGAGCGCGTCCCGGCGCACATCGGGTGCGTGATGGACGGCAACGGCCGCTGGGCGAGCGCGAGGGGCCTGCCGAGGACCGAGGGCCACGCGGCGGGAGAGGCGGCGATCATGCATGCGATCGACGGGGCTCTCGCCGTCGGCGTCCGCTGGCTCTCGATGTACGCCTTCTCCACGGAGAACTGGCGCCGCCCCGCAGACGAGGTCCGATACCTCATGCACTTCAACGAGGGGATCCTCCAGCGCCATCGCGACGAGCTGAACGACAAGGGCGTCCGGGTGCGCTTCGCCGGCCGGCGCGACTGGCGGGTGCCGAGGCGACTGCTCGGGCACATGGACGACGCCGCCGAGCTCACTGCCCACAACCGCCGGATGACGCTCACGATCTGCTTCAATTACGGCGGGCGCGCCGAGATCGTCGACGCCGTGCGAGCCCTCGTGAGAGACGGGGTGGCCGCGCGCAGGGTCGACGAGCGGGCGATCCGCTCCCGCATGTACTTCCCCGACATGCCCGATCCCGACCTCGTCGTGCGGACCTCGGGCGAGTACCGCATCTCGAACTTCCTCCTGTGGGAGCTCGCGTACTCCGAGCTCGTCTTCACCGACGTGCTCTGGCCGGACTTCCGCGAGAAGCACCTCTACCAGGCGATCCGTGAGTACCAAGGGCGCACGCGGCGCTATGGCGGGGTGCTGCGATGAGCGCCGCGCGCCCAGAGGGCACGCCGGGACCGGACGGCGGCGGGCAGGCGAGGGCCCGCCAAGGCTGGCTCTCCGACCACTCCGGGAGGCTGAGCGGCACCGTGCTCGGGCTCGCGATGCTCGGCTTCCTCTCGTTCCTCGCCGTCATCGGCTTCAAGCCCGCGCTCTTCCTCCTCGCGTTCGTCGTCGCCGGGCTCGTCATGATCGTCGTCGGGGGACGCATCCGGGGGTCCTGATCCCGTGGCGCTCTACCGGGACGAGGGCGTCGTGCTCCGG
>DAHVLW010000247.1:0-1681 GCA_027320205.1 Acidimicrobiaceae bacterium | reverse complement strand
CCCGACCACCTACGTCCCGTACTTCACCTGGGCACGCAACGTCGTCCCCTACCTCCCGGGCCGGCGCGGCTGAGCGACCGGGCGGCAGGAGGTCATGCGACGCGCTCGATCAGAGCCTCGTGGCGCGAACGCGATCGGCCGTCCGCCCGCCCTCCGCGACGACACCCTCGGTGCTGTGCGACAGACGCGCGAGCGCCGTGTCGAGCTCGCGGTACAGCTCGGCGATCCGGCGCGCCGGGCCGGCGAGCGACGGGTACTGCGTCGCGACCCGGTCGGCGAAGTCGTCGTGCCGCCGGGCGAGCGTCGCGCACCGGGAGCGGTTCGAGTCCATCTCCAGCACGTCGCGGGAAAGCGAGGTCACTGCCGAATCGAGGGTCCTCGTCACCTCTGCGAGCTTCAACCTCAGCGCATCCACGGGCCGGCCCCCTGTGTCGTAGCGACACGGCGCCGGGTTCGCCCTGGCTCCTCGCTGGGGCGTAGGCGACCAGATCACCCCAGCGGATCGACGCCTCGCCGTGACGACATCATGCCATGCGCGTTGCGCCGGGAGCACGCACGACGACGGACGTCTCGACGTGCAACGTGAGAGGTCACGCGCACTACGCGCGAAGCGCCGGCGCACGAGAGCGCGCCTCCGGTCGTGGCGTGAACCGCGCCCGTCGCAACCCCCCGGGCTCCGCGTGCCTCGCACAACTAGCATCGGCTGATGCCTGCCACGGGGGGCGCCGCGGCGCTCGCCGGGCGCCGGGCGCCCGCGCACTGGCCTGCCCTCGCGCAGGCCGTGCGGCGCCGGCGCCACCTGGCCACCCTCGTCGCGGTGCTCCCGCCGACGCTGCTGTGCGGGGTCCTCGTCTTCCACGGCCTCGGGGCGCGCAGCATCTGGCTCGACGAGGCCTCGACCTTCGCCGTCTCGAGCCAGCACGGAGCCGCGCTCGCGCACTGGCTCGCGAGGGCCGGTGGCGACATGCTCCTCTACTACGCGGGGGTGCATGCGCTCATCGCCTTGTTCGGCGCGAGCCTTGTCGTGCTGCGCCTTCCGAGCGCGCTCGCGGCGGTTGCCTGCGTGCCTGTCGGCTTCGCGCTGGCCGACCGCCTGCTCGGCCGGCGCGCCGCGAGCTATGGCGCCTGGCTGCTCGCGATCTGCCTCCCCACGATCTTCTGGGGGCAGCAGGCCCGCGGCTACGCGCTCGCCGAGCTTCTCGTCAGCGGGGCGGCGCTCGGGCTCGCCGAAGCGGTGCGCAGCGGGCGCCGCGCGGCCTGGGTCTCCTTCGCCGCCTGCTCGGTCCTCGCCGCCTACACGACCGTGCTCGCCACGGTCGCCACGGTGGCGCTGCTGCTCGCCCTTCTCGCGGCGCCGGGGCGGCGCATGCTCCTCCGGCCGGCTGCACTCGCCGCCGGCGGCATCGCGGTCGCGTGCATCCCGCTGGCCCTGCTCGTCACCAGCCGCGGCACCTCCGGGCTCGCCTGGCTCGGCGCCCCGGGCACTGCCTACGGACCCTCCTACGCCGAGCTCGCCGAGCTGCTTGCCTCGACGAGGGTCGTCGGCATCGCCGCCGGCGCCGCTGCCGGTCCCGTCGCCGCCGCCACCCTTGCCACGTGGGTCGGCGCGGCGGGGATCCTTCTCGTCGGGGCCCGGCGGGCGCCAGGGGACCTTTCGACGTGGGGCTACGCGCTCCTCGCC
>DAHVLW010000229.1:0-5062 GCA_027320205.1 Acidimicrobiaceae bacterium | reverse complement strand
CCAGCCCTCGTAGGCTGCCTGCTCCTCCTCGAAGCCTTTGAAGTAGCTGATCGAGGACTGTGCCTTCGACTTCGCCGCGCCGAGGCCCGAGACGGCGACTCCGATGCACGCCGCCCAGAGCGCACCGAGGACGAGGACGAGACCGACGAGTCGCTTGCGGACGCTCAGGTCGGCGAGCCGCCTGCTCGAAGTGCGGGTGCCCGATGCGACGTTGGCGCTGTGTGCGACGCGCGAGCTCGTTCCCACCCTCTCGACCTCCATCCGGCCGGCGACCGCGGCAAGGGGACTATCGGCCGCGACGGCCCCGCTCTTTAGCCGCGATGTCCGGTCTACGAACGGCTGTTCCCTATCAACCGGCCCGAGGATCGAGCCGTAACCAGCCCTGTGCCGACGACGGACCTCACGGCCCCGGCCGCCCGTCCGGCGCCCGGGGAGGACCCGGGCGCGCCAGGAGACGGCGGCGCGCCCGGAGACGAGCGCCTTGGCTCCCTCTGGGCACGCTTCCGCGACGCACGCGACGAGGCGAGCCGGTCCGCCCTCGTCACCGCCTATTACCCGCTGGTGAAGCACGTCGCCCGACGGGTCGCCTCCGGCCTCTCCTGCCATGTCGAGCTCGGTGATCTGGAGGGCTGGGGCGCCGTCGGCCTGCTCGACGCCGTCGACCGCTACGACGCCTCGCGCGGGGCGCAGTTCGCGACCTTCGCGGTCCACCGCATCCGCGGCGCGATGTACGACGGCATCCGGCAGGTCGACTGGGCACCGCGCAGCCTGCGCCGGCGCGAGCGCGAGATCCAGTCCAACTTCGCCCAGCTCTGCAACGAGCACGGCCGCGAGCCGACCGAGTCGGAGGAGGCCGGCGCCCTCGGTGTCGCCGTCGACATCCTCCGCAGCGCGAAAGGCCAGATCTCGAGCGCGCACGTCGCCTCCCTCGAAGGTCGCTCCCAGGAGGGCCGTGCCCGCGAGGGCCGCCACGTCGCCGAGCCGAGCGACCCCGACGAGGAGCCGCTCGCCGCATGCATCGCGAGGGAGACGAGCCTCGCCCTCCAGGCGATGCTCCGCAGTCTCGACGAGCGGGAGCGGACCGTGACGGCGCTCAGCTTCGCCGAGGGCCTCACCCTCGCCGAGATCGGCGCCCGGCTCGGCGTGACGGAGAGCAGGGTCTGCCAGATCCGGGCGACCGCGATCAAGCGACTGCGTGCCTACGCGCGCGCCCAGGGCCTCGTTCCGGCGTGAGGACGGTGGAGGCGAAGAGAGGGACCGGATGAACGACGAAGCGATGCACGAGATCGTCCAGGAGTTCCTGGTCGAGACGAACGAGAACCTCGACCAGCTCGACCAGGACCTCGTCGCCCTCGAGAGCGACCCCCACTCGCGCGACCTGCTCGGGAGCGTCTTCCGGACGATTCACACGGTGAAGGGCACGACAGGCTTCCTCGGCTTCGCCCGCCTCGAGAGCATCTCGCACGCCGCCGAGAACCTCCTCTCCGAGCTGCGCGACGGAAGGCTCGAGCTCGACCGGGCCCGCACCGACGCCCTCCTCGAGGTCGTCGACGCGATCCGCGGCCTGCTCGAGTCGATCGAGCGGAGCGGCGCGGAGGACGACCGCGACCTCTCCGCGCTCGTCGCGACCCTGGAGCGCCTGCAGGGCGACACGCCGCCCGGCGCGCCGCCGACCCTGCAGGCCGCCGAGCCCCGGGCGGCGCAGCCCGCCCGGAAGCTCGTCGTCCCGCCCGCCCCGAAAGGTGGCCGCCGGCATGAGCAGGAGCACGCCGAGCCGCCGGCCGCGTCCGGGCCGGTGGCGACCTCCGAGGGAGCCGAGGTCCACCGCTCGGCTGCCGAGCGGAGCGTCCGCGTCGACGTGGACCTCCTCGACTCGATGATGGCCCAGGTCGGCGAGCTGGTCCTCGCCCGCAACCAGGTCTCCGCCCACGTCGAGACGCTCGACAGCCAGCCGCTGCACCAGACGGTCCAGCGGCTGTCGATGATCGTGAGCGAGCTGCAGGAGAGCGTGATGAAGACCCGGATGCAGCCCGTCGAGCAGCTGTGGTCGAAGCTTCCGAGGGTGGTGCGCGACCTCGCGGCGCAGTTCTCCAAGCGCGTCTCGCTCGAGATGGAAGGCGGGGAGACCGAGCTCGACCGCTCGCTCCTCGAGGCGGTGAAGGACCCGCTCACCCACCTCGTCCGCAACGCCATCGACCACGCGATCGAGCTCCCCGAGGAGCGGCTCGCGGCGGGAAAGCAGGAGACCGGCACGTTGCTGCTGCGCGCCTACCACGAAGGCGGCCAGGTGGTCCTCGAGGTGGCCGACGACGGCGCCGGGATCGATCCCGCGACGATCGGCGCCAAGGCACTGGAGCGCGGCCTCGTCACCCAGGCACAGCTCTCGTCGATGTCCGAGCGCGAGGTCGTGGACCTCATCTTCAAGCCGGGCTTCTCGACCGCGCGAACGGTCACCAACGTCTCCGGCCGCGGGGTCGGGATGGACGTCGTGCGGACGAACGTCGAGCGCATCGGCGGTGCCGTCGACCTCTCGAGCACGCCAGGGGCCGGGACGACGTGCCGGATCAAGATCCCCCTCACCCTGGCGATCATCCCGGCCCTCCTCGTCGGCTGCCGCGGAGAGCGCTACGCCATCCCCCAGGCGAACCTGCTCGAGATGGTGCAGCTGCGTGCCGAGGCGGCCCAGACGGACATCGAGCGCATCGGCGGGGCGCTCGTCTATCGCCTGCGCGGCAAGCTGCTCCCCCTGATCCGTCTCGACGAGCTGCTCGGCTACGCCCCCGACGCCGCAGGCGGCGCCCCCGGCGCGGTGAGCATCGTCGTCCTGCAGGCCGACGGGCTCCTGCTCGGCGTCGTCGTCGACGAGGTCTTCGGCACCGAGGAGATCGTCGTGAAGCCGCTCGGCCGCCACGTGAAGCAGGTGCCGCTCTTCGCCGGCGCGACGATCCTCGGCGACGGGAGCGTCGCGCTCATCCTCGACGTCATCGGCGTCGCCGCGAGCGCCAAGGTCGAGGAGATGAGCGCCAACTTGTCGACACAGGTGGTCGAGGAGGACGCCGGCGGTCGCGGGCGGCGCAGCACCTTCGTGCTCCTCCGTGCCGGGCGCGACCGGCGCGTGGCCGTCCCCCTCCAGGCCGTCGCCCGCCTGGAGGAGGCGCCTGCGGACGCCGTCGAGCTCGCCGGGACCGGCCACGTCATGCAGTACCGGGGCGACCTCCTCCCGCTCGTGTCCCTGGCGCACGTCCTTCCGGGCGAGGACTCGGCCGGCGAGGTCGGCGCCCGGACGAGCGACGACGAGACGGCGGCCAGCGTCCCCGTCGTCGTCTATTCCGACGGCGACCGCCAGCTGGGGCTCGTGGCGAGCGAGATCCTCGACATCGTCGAGGGCGTGTTCGAGGTGCGGGCCGTCGGCGCGGCGCCCGGGGTGCTCGGCTCGACCGTCGTCCACGGGCACGTGACCGACGTGCTCGACGTGACCGCCGCCTACGAGCTTTCGAGCAAGGAGACCGGACGTGTCGCCTGACCCTGCCCGGCGTCCCGTCGAGGACGCCGCCCAGTACTGCACGTTCAAGGTCGACCACCTCCTCATCGGGATAGAGGTCTGGCGCGTCCAGGAGGTCATCAGGGACCAGCCGATGACCTTCGTCCCGCTCGCGCCGCGGGAGGTCCGCGGCCTGATCAACCTGCGCGGCCAGATCGTCACCGCGATAGACGTGCGTCACTGGCTCGCCCTCCCGAGCCTCCCCGACGCAGGTGCCTTGATGAACGCGGTGATCCGCCTCGACGACGAGGTCGTGAGCCTCCTCGTCGACGAAGCGGGAGAGGTCGTCGAGCCGGTGCCGGAGAGCTACGAGCCGGTCCCTTCGACCGCCTCCCGGCAGGTCCGGTCGATGTGCAGCGGGACCTACAAGCTCGAGGATGCCCTGCTGCTCGTGCTCGACATCGACTCGGTCGGGCGCCTCGCCGCCGATCCCGGCAGCCCCGCAGCCCGCCGGGCCTCCTGAGCACCGCGGTGGTGACGCCGGCGCCGCCCGCGCCGATCCGGGTGCTGCTCGTGGAGGACTCGGCGGTCATCCGCCACGTCGTCGCCGGCGCGCTCCAGGAGGAGCCCGACATCGTCGTCGCAGCCACGGCGCCGAACGGCCGCGCCGCCCTCGAGCGCCTCGCCGGCCGCCTGCCCGACATCGTGGTGCTCGACATCGAGATGCCCGAGCTCGACGGGCTCGGCACGTTGCGCGAGCTCCGCCCGAGATGGCCGGATCTCCCGGTCGTCATGTACAGCACGCTCACACGCCGGGGCGCGACGGCGACGCTCGACGCCCTCTCGCTCGGCGCGACAGACTACGTCCTCAAGCCCTCCCAGCTTGGCGACCTCGACGCCGCCCGCGCCGCGGTGCGCAACGAGCTCGCGCCCGTCCTCCGGACCTGGACGAGCTTCCACCGCGCCCGGGCGCTCCGCCAGAGCGAGAAGCCGGTGCCGTCGCCCCTCGGCGCAGGGGCAGCCGGGACCGGCGCAGGCGGTGCCGCGGGGCCACCCAGCTCTTCAGCGCCCGTCGCCGCGCCTGCGGCACGCGCCGGGAGGCCTCTCGCCGGAGGCGCTGCGACCATCCCGCTCGACCGCGTCGAGGCCGTCGTCATCGGATCCTCGACGGGTGGCCCCCACGCCCTCACCGAGCTCCTCCCCGTGCTCCCGGCGAGCCTCCCGGTCCCGGTGCTCGTCGTCCAGCACATGCCGCCGCTGTTCACCAGGCTCCTCGCCGAGCGCCTCGACGCCCACAGCCAGCTGCACGTCGTCGAGGTCGCACCCGGGACTGCGCTCGAGGCGGGAACGGTCTACGTCGCGGCGGGGGGCACCCACCTCGTCGTGCGCCGAGCCAGCACCGAGGTCGTCGCCGACTTCGACGACGGCCCCCCGGAGAACTCCTGCAAGCCGTCGGTCGACGTGCTCTTCCGCAGCGCCGCGGCGGTCTGGGGCGGCAACGTGCTCGCCGTCGTCCAGACCGGCATGGGCCAGGACGGCCTGGAGGGCGTGCGCGAGCTCTCCCAGGCGGGCGCCACGGTG
>DAHVLW010000208.1:0-5430 GCA_027320205.1 Acidimicrobiaceae bacterium | reverse complement strand
GACGACGCGCATCGTCGTCGTGGAGCAGTTCTGCTCGTGGTCGGCGTGGAGGATGAAGAGGACCTCGACCGCCCGGACGAAGGCGGGGTCCGCCTCGAAGCGCGCCTCGGCGCCACGCCACATCATCGAGAGGAAGTTCTCGGCGAAGGAGAGCGAGACGTCCGGGTAGACGAACGGCTTGCCGCCGCTGAAGCGGTGTGCCGCCGCGGCGAGCGTCGGCACCTTGGCGATCAGGCGGACGGCCTCGAGGCGGCGGGTCTCGGGGTCCTCGATCCGCTTCGCCTCGGGGTAGAAGGTGGAGAGGGCGGCGATCGAGGAGACGAGCATCCCCATCGGGTGGGCGTCGTAGTGGAACCCGTCGAAGAAGTGCTTTCGCATGTTCTCGTGGATGAGGGTGTGCTGCTTGATCTGCTCCGCGAACCCGTCGAGCTCGGCCGTTGTCGGCAGCTCACCGTTGAGGAGCAGGAAGGCGACCTCGAGATAGGTCGCGCGCTCCGCCAGCTGCTCGATCGGGTAGCCGCGGTAGCGGAGGATGCCCGCCTCGCCGTCGATGTAGGTGATGGCGCTCTCGCACTCCGCGGTCGTCCCGAGTCCCGGGTCGTAGAACCAGATCCCCGGGAGCAGCTTCGCCCACTCGGCCGCGTTGACCGCGCCGTCGACGATCGGGACCTCGATCGACTGCCCCGTGCGATTGTCCGTGATGGTGACGCTCTCGGTCACGGCGCAGATCCTCCTCGTGATGGGTCGTCCCGACCCGACGTCTTCGTCGCTCTGGCCCAGGCCAGCACCTGTCGCCTGCCTTCTGGCCGATCCTAGGACTGCGACGGCGTGGCGGGCGAAAAGGCGGCGAGCAGCCCGGACAGGGCTGCCCTGAGCCTCTCAGGCGTTCAGTCGCTCCCGAGCTCCCGTCGCCACACGTTGGTCTCTCTGCGGACGAAGCCGCAACGCTCGTAGAGCCGGTTTGCCGCGGCTCGGCTCGGGCGGGAGGTGAGGTCGACGGTCCGCGCGCCTGCAGCCTTGGCGACCTCGAGGGCCTCGGCGACGAGCGCCGCGCCGACGCCGCGCCCCCGGATCGCCTCGTCGACGACGACGTCCTCGACGATCGCGCGCACCCCCGTCGGTATCCGGAACACGACGAGGGCGAGCATCCCGACCACCTTGCCCTCGACCCGTGCGAGCAAGAGCGAGGTCCCAGGGGCGCCGGCAATCGCCTGGAGGATCGCGGGATCCGGCGGCGGTGCCGAGGACAGCTGCGGCACCAGGCGCGCGACGGCCGCGATCTCGCCGGGCGTCAGCTCGCCCGCGCACGCGACGGCGACGGGCGGCTCGGCCATCCGGCGAGCGTAACCGCCCTGGAAGCCGAGGAGGCTGGCGTGGGAGCCGAGATGACCGCGCCAGGCGGCACGCGCCCACGGCGCCGGCGTCTCTTGGCGTCCGGGAGCATCGTACGCCGCCGGTAGTGTGGCGGGAGCGAGGGAGGAGCGGGGATGCGAGTGGGGCGCAAGAGCATGGCGGAGCGCTTCGCCGTGCCGCTCGGCGGGAGCGGGCGCGCCTGGCCGCTCCGGCGAAGGTCGCGCGCCGGGCTCCGCCCGAGCATCGTCGTCGCCGCCTTCGAGGGATGGAACGACGCGGGCGAGGCGGCGTCGCGCGCGGTCGGGCATCTCGTCCGGGCCTGGGGCGCCGTGCCGCTCGCCGAGATCGACCCCGAGGAGTTCTTCGACTTCACCGAGCTGCGTCCGGAGATCTCGATCGTCGACGGGCAGCACCGCGAGGTCTCCTGGCCCGCGACGACGGTGTCGCTCGCCGGTGCCGAGGGTGGTGGGCCCGACGTCGTGCTCCTCGAAGGGCCCGAGCCGCACCTACGCTGGCGCGCCTACTGCGACGCCGTCGTCGGCATCGCGCGCCGGGCGCGTGCGACGCGGGTCGTGACGCTCGGGGCGTACCTGTCGGAGGTGTCCCACGCCCGCCCCGTCCCGGTGAGCGGCGTCTCGAGCGACGACGACCTGCTGGCACGGCACGGGCTCAGCCCGTCGCTGTACGAGGGACCGACCGGCATCGTCGGCGTGCTCGGCCCGGCGCTCGATCGTGCCGGGCTTGCCTCGACGTCGGTGTGGGCGAGCGTGCCGTGCTACTCGGTCCCGGTCTCGGCTAAGGCGGCGCTCGCCCTTGTCCGCGTCGCCGCCGGGATCGTCGGTCGCGCCGTCGAGACGTCGGAGCTCGAGGAGGACGCGGCCGGCTACGAGCGGCGGATGGACGAGCTCGTGCGCGACGACGAGAACGTCGCCGCCTACGTCGCGCGCCTCGAGGAGATGGAGGACGTCGTCGGCGCCGAGCTCGCGGCGGAGGGGCTCGCCGAGGAGATCCAGCGGTACCTGCGCGGCAGGCAGCCCGGCTGATGGGGGTGCGCGCCGACTGCCGTCACTACGTGATGCGCAGCGTCGGGACCGGCGAGCGCGTCGAGCAGTGCCGTCTCGGGGCGGGTGGGCACGTGCCTTTCGCCTGCCCAGAAGGCTGCGTGCTGTTCGAGGCGCGGGTCACCTCGTCGGCCGGATGGCGCGTGCGCGGACCGGCCACCCAGCAGGAGCCGGGCGAGCGCGCCGGCAACGAGCCCCGGTAGCGGACCGGGCCGGTGCGGCGGCCGGGTTCAGCTCTCGAGGACGTCGCCGAGCCGCTCGACGCTGACGCCGCTGGCGTCGAGCCAGCCGATGGCTCGCCCGATGGCCGCCGCGTCGCCGGCGAGCTCGCAGACGACCCATCCCGACCCCTCCTCGACCGCGGCTCTCCGGATGTTCGGCTCGACGTCGAAGCGGCGGACGAGCTGCGCGAGCACCGGCTCGCGGACGAGCGCGTCCGGGAAGACGAGGCGCACTCGGGTCTTCATGATCCGGCGCGGGCGTGCTCGCGCGCCTCGAGCGCCGCGCGTGCGAGGTTGCCGGGGCGGAGCCCCTCGAGGTCCAGCGTGACGTAGCGGTACCCGGCGCCGTGGACGGCGGCGACGACCTCGTCGCGGCGCTCGACGGCGCGGGCGAGGTCGCCTGCGGGCAGCTCCACGCGGGCGAGGTCGCCGTAGTGGCGGACACGAAGCGCCCGGAAGCCGATCCTCCTGAGCGCCGACTCGGCCCGCGCCAGACGGCCGAGCAGCTCGGCCGAGATTGCGGTGCCGTGAGGGACGCGCGACGCGAGGCAGGCGGCCGCCGGCTTGTCCCAGGTACGAAGGCCGAGGGCACGGGACAGGTCGCGGACGGCGGCCTTCGTGAGGCCTGCGCCCACGAGAGGGAACGCCGCCCCGGCGGATCGGGCGGCGCGCTGGCCGGGACGGTGGTCGTCCAGGTCGTCGAGGTTGACCCCGAGGGCGACGACGGCGCCCTCGGCGGCGGCGATCGGCGCCAGGGCCTCCATCAGCTGGACCTTGCAGTGGTAGCAGCGGTCGAGCCCGTTCGCGGCGTAGTCGGCGACGTCGAGCTCGCGGGTCTCGACGGTGCTCCAGCGCAGCCCCCACTCGGCTGCGAACGCCGCACAGTCTTCGAGCTCCTCGGGGGCAAGCGAGGGCGAGACCGCAGTGACGCAGCGGACCTGATCGGCACCGAGGCGGCGCGTGGCGGCGGCGGCGAGGAGGCTCGAATCGGCGCCCCCGGAGAAGGCGACGACGACGCGGTCCAGCAATGCGAGCTCGCGCTCGAGCCGCTCCAGGCGCTCGTCCTTTCCGTCGACTTCGTCGACTCTGTCGTCGCGGGGCCCGCGCTCCTCCGGCGTCCCGAGGACCGGGCTCATGGTCGCGTGGTGCCGGTGCCGGTGCCGGTGCCGGCACCGAGGCCGACCGCGGCGAGGGCCTCGGCGATCGGTGCGACGGTTCCCGCGAGGAACGGGCCGAACTCCGCGTAGCGCGCTGAGGCCTCGTCGAAGCGCATCGCGTAGACGCACGCCTTCATGTCGTCGAGGCTGGCGGCGAACAGCGTGACTCCCCACTCGAAGTCGTCGAGACCAGTCGAGCCGGTGACGAGCTGGAGGACGCGCCCCTGGAACCTCCGCCCGACGGCGCCGTGCGCGCGCATGAGCGCCAGCCGCTCCTCGTAGCCGAGCCGGTACCAGTTGTCGGACTCGCCCCGGCGCTTCGACATCGGGTAGAAGCAGAACGCCGGCAGCCCGGCCGGTGGGAGCACCGGTCGGAGCCGGGCGTTGCGCAGCTGCTCGGGCGCGCCGGCGGCGTACTCGGAGACCTCGGTCAAAGAGACGTAGGAGTAACCGAGGGAGAGGCCGGCGCGGCGGACGTCGGTCTGGAGCTCGCGCAGCCGCTCCGGCGACGGGCCGAGCGCCATGATCCCGAGGTCGGCCTTGTGGCCGAGCATCGCGGCGGTGACGACCTGGTGCCCGTCGGCCTCGCACTTGGCGGCGGCGAGCTCCAGCGCGCCTGCGCTGGTCGACTCCGACACCTTGCCGAAGAGGTGAAGGACGCTCCAGCCGCTCACCTTCGACGCGTCGTCGGCCACGTGGCGATGCTACCTGGCCGGCCGCGCGGCAGGGACCGGACGCGAGCCGGCCCCGCGCGCAAGGCTGCGCACGGGGCCGGCCGCGGGCCCGAGTGGGGCCCGACGGTGCGAACGCCGGACTAGTAGTCGTCCATGCCGCCGCCTGGCATGGGCGCCGGCTGCTTCTCCTCGGGCTTGTCCACCACGACCGCCTCGGTCGTGAGGAACAGCGCCGCGATCGACGCGGCGTTCTGCAGCGCCGAGCGAGTCACCTTCGCGGCGTCGATCACGCCCGCCTTGAACAGGTCCTCGTAGTCACCCGTCGCCGCGTTGAGCCCCTCGGCGACTCCCTTCAGGTTGCGGACCTTCTCCACGACGACGCCACCCTCGGCGCCGGCGTTGACGGCGATCTGCTTCAGCGGCTCCTCGAGAGACTTCGCGACGATCCGGGCACCGGTCGCCTCGTCGCCCTCGAGCTTCTCGGCGCGCGCGAGCACCGCCTTCTGCGACCGCAGCAGGGCGACGCCGCCGCCGGGGACCACGCCCTCTTCGATCGCGGCCTTCGTCGTCGACACGGCGTCCTCGATGCGGTGCTTCTTCTCCTTGAGCTCGACCTCGGTGGCGGCACCGACCTTGATCACCGCGACGCCGCCGGAGAGCTTGGCGAGCCGCTCCTGCAGCTTCTCCCGGTCGTAGTCGGAGTCGGTGTTCTCGATCTCGTTCTTGATCTGGGTGATCCGGCCCTTGATGTCGGCCTCGGAGCCGGCGCCCTCGACGATGGTCGTCTCGTCCTTGGTGATGACGACCTTGCGAGCCTGTCCGAGCAGGTCCAGCGTCACGTTCTCGAGCTTCAGCCCGACGTCCTCGCTCACGACCTGGCCGCCGGTGAGGATCGCGATGTCCTGGAGCATCGCCTTGCGACGCTCGCCGAAGCCGGGGGCCTTGACGGCCGCGGACTTAAAGG
>DAHVLW010000321.1:0-3098 GCA_027320205.1 Acidimicrobiaceae bacterium | reverse complement strand
GAGCGGACGCACCTTCATGCCTTCGATCTCGGCCATTGCTCGTTCTCCTCGGGGAATGCTCAGGTCTTGCCGGAGGGGTGCCCTGCGCGACGGGCCGGTGGCGCCGCCGGTGCGTCTCCCCAGGCGTCGAGGCAGGCGGCGACGGTCTCGTCGAGGGCCTCCTCGAGCGTGGTCGAAGGGGTGAAGCCGCGGGCGCCCAGGCGCTCGGTCGACAGCCGCCAGGGGAGCGGCGGGGCCGCCGGGCGCTCGGGGGCCTCGAGCGGGGGGCGCTCGCCCGTCGCGCGCTCCCAGGCGTCCTGGACGAGCCCAGCGAGGCCCCGCACGGTCCTCGGCACGCCGGAGCCGCAGTTGTAGAGCCCGGGCGGCAGCGCCGCCGCGCCCTCGCCGCAGAGGCCGGCCGCTGCCTCGATCGCCCGGCACGCGTCGTCGATCGCGAGGAAGTCGCGCCACTGGAGCCCGTGGGTGAGGAGGCGGAGACATCCGGTCGTCGCGGCCTGGCGGCAGAGGTCGTTGGCGACGAGCGTCCACTGCGAGATCGAGGGGTCCAGCGGCGCCCCGACGCAGTTCGCCAGGCGCAGCACGACGAGCTCGACCTCGCCCCCGGTGGCGGCAGCGGCGGCGTGCTCCGAGGCGAGGCGCGCCAGCGCGTAGTGGTCGCGGGGCTCGGGCGCGACGGACTCGGTGAGCGTCGCCCCGGGGAGCATCGCCGTGCCGTACACGTGCGCGGTCGACACGTAGACCAAGCGCCCGACGCCCGCCGCGCGGCAGGCGAGGGCGAGGTGGCGGGCGCCGGCGACGGCGAGGCCGAAGCTCGCGTCGGGCTCGGCCCGCATCGCCTCGGCGCTCGGCGCGGCGAGGTGGACGACCGCCTCTGCCCGCGACATCGTCGGCACGAGCTCCTCGACCGCCGCCTCGGGGGCGACGCGGAGCTGCTCCGCGGGCTCGAGCCAGGGATGGTGGCGGCGGGTGCCCGCCACCACCTCGCAGTCGGCCCGTTCGACGAGGTGCCGGACGAGGCGCCCCCCGAGGTAGCCGCCCGCGCCCGTGACGAGCAGGCGCACGCTCAGTCCGGGGTGGCGGCGAGGTGCCCGCGGTACCAGTCGACGGTCCGCTCGAGCGCCTCGGCAAGGGTCCAGCGGGGCGCCCAGCCGAGCACCCGGCGCGCCTTTTGCGCCGAGAGGTGCTGCGCGGAGATCTCGTTCCTCGCCGTGGCGCGCACGTCGGGCTCGACGTCGGGCACTCCCGCGGCCCGGCAGATCATCTTCGTCAGCTCGATCACGCTGAGCGGGGTCTCGGTCGAGAAGTTGAACGCCTCGCCGGCGAGCTCTGGCCGGGCGGCCATCGCCTCGGCGAGGCAGAGATAGGCGAGCGCGCCGTCCTCGACGTAGAGGTAGTCCCGGACCGGCGAGCCGTCGGAACGGATGACGGGCCGCTCGCCGCGCAGGACCGCGCGGATCGTGCCGGGGACCAGGCGGTCCCAGTTGAGGTCGCCGGGGCCGAAGAAGTTGCCGCAGCGCGTCACCGAGGCCGGTACGCCGAAGACGGCATGGTAGCTCGAGACGACCATGTCGCAGCACGCCTTGGAGACGTCGTAGGGGTGCAGCGCCTTGAGCGGCATCTCCTCGGAGTAGGGGAGGGCCGGCTGGGTGCCGTAGGCCTTGTCGCTGCTCGCGACGACGACGGTGCGGATGCGGGGCGTGCGCCGGGCGGCCTCGAGCAGCGACCAGGTGCCGCGCACGTTGGAGTCCCAGGTCGAGACGGGGTTGAGGTTCGCCACCTCGACCTGGGTCTGCGCCGCGAGGTGGAAGACGGTGTCGACGCGGTACTCCCCGAGCACCCGCTCGACGAGCGCCTGGTCGCGTACGTCCCCGTGCACGACGCTTGCCGCACCTGCCCACCGCTTCACCTGGCTCGTCGGGGGGACGTCGTCGCGCACCAGCACGACGACGTCGGCGCCCGCTTCGACAAGCATCGCCGTGACGTGCGAGCCGAGGAAGCCGGTCGCGCCCGTCACGAAGACGGGCCGGTCCCTCCAGAAGCGAGTGTCCGGGGTGGTGGGAGGTCCGGCCGCCATCGGCTCGGCGCCGCGTCCCCCGGTCAGCTCCACAGCTTCCACGGCGCCTTTCCCGCCGCCCACAGGCCCTCCAGCACGTCACGCTCCCGCGGCGTGTCCATCGGCTGCCAGAAGCCGTCGTGCTTGTAGGCGAAGAGCTGGCCGTCGCGGGCGAGCGCGTCGAGCGGTTCACGCTCCAGCATGACGTCTTCGTCGGCGGGGATGTAGCGGTCGATCGCCTCGCGCTGGAACACCATGAACCCGCCGTTGATCGCGCCGATCGAGGTCTGCGGCTTCTCGGCGAACGCCCGCACCAGCCCATCACCCTCCAGGTCGAGCTCGCCAAACCGTCCCGGTGGACGCACGGCGGTCACCGTGGCGAGCCGCCCGTGCGATCGGTGGAACTCGAGCAGCTGGGTGACGTCGACGTCGCCGACGCCGTCGCCGTAGGTCACCATCACGGTGTCGCTCTCGACGTAGCGCGCGGCAAGGCGCACCCGCGTGCCTGTCTGGCTGTCGAGGCCGGTGTCGACGCACGTCACCCGCCAGCCAGCCTCGGCGGCGTCCCCGAGGTACTCGACTGCCGCCGGGTTGTCGAGGGTGATCGCGAAGTCCGTCGAGAGCGCACGGAAGTGGAGGAAGTACTCCTTGATCTGCCGGGCGAGCCAGCCGAGCGCGAGGACGAAGTCGATGTGGCCGTGGGCCTCATAGATCTTCATGATGTGCCAGAGGATCGGGCGCTGGCCGATCGGCAGCATCGGCTTCGGCAGAGCGACGTCGGCCTCGCTGATGCGACGGCCGCGGCCGCCGCACAGGATGATCGTCGGCACCGACATGCGAGGAATCTAGCCGTCGTCCTCGGGCACGAGGGCGTTCAGCGCGTCGATGAGCTGGCGGAGACGACCGTGGTGCGCCCTGTCGAACTCGAGGGCGATCCGCTCGAGCTCCAGGTGGTCCTCGCCCTGCCGCTCGGGCGGGAGCGGCTCCGTGCGCCAGATCCCCCGGGGCGAGCAGATGTCCGCGAAGGCCTCGGAGAGCACGCGCA
>DAHVLW010000310.1:0-9656 GCA_027320205.1 Acidimicrobiaceae bacterium | reverse complement strand
CGTCGATCGCCGTCGGCGTCGCCTCGGCGAGCACCCATGCCCCCGCGTCGAGCCGCCAGGCGCCCAGGGTGGCGCACGCCGGCGGCTTCCTCGCCTGCGAGGTCACCGACACCGGCGGCATCAACGACGAGTCGTTCAACGAGTCCGCCTACAACGCGCTGAAGGCCGCGAAGAAGGCCGACCCGAGCATCAGCTACACGTACCTCTCGTCGACCTCGACGAGCGACTACGTGCCGTACATCAACGACTTCATCAACAAGCACTGCGGCATCATCGTCACCGTCGGCTTCGACATGGCCGACGCCACCGCGGCGGCGGCGAAGGCGCACCCGGGGCAGAAGTTCACGATCGTCGACTACGAGTACACGCCGACGATCAAGAACGTCCTGGCGCTCCACTACGACACCAACCAGGACGCCTTCCTCGGCGGCTATCTCGCCGCGGCGATGAGCAAGACCGGCAAGGTGGGCACCTTCGGCGGGCAGGACATCCCGACGGTGACGATCTACATGGACGGCTGGGTCGCGGGCGTCCGCTACTACGACAAGCTCAACCACGCCCACGTCGTGGCGCTCGGGTGGACCCCGGCGAAGAAGCGCAACTACGCGTCGGGGAGCTTCGCGGGGACCGGCCTGTTCACCAACAACTTCACCGACCAGGGCCTCGGGAAGACCGACGCCCAGACGCTCATGGCCGAGGGTGCCGACGTGATCTTCCCGGTCGCCGGGGCTGTCGGGCTCGGTGCGGCGGCGGCGGTGAAGCAGGCCGGCGCCGGCCACTACATGGAGTGGGTCGACACCGACGGCTGCATCTCGGCGAAGCAGTACTGCTCGCTGTTCATCACCTCCGTCACCAAGGGCACCGTGCCCTCGGTCGAGACGGCGGTGCTCGCGGCGGCCCACGGCACCTTCCACGGGGGCAACTACATCGGGACCCTCGCCAACAACGGCGTCTCGATCTCGCCCTACCACACCTTCGCGTCGAAGGTGCCCGCAGCGGTGACAAAAGAGCTGGCGACCATCAAGGCGGGCATCATCGCCGGCAAGATCTCCGTCGACCCGAACTCCTACCCGGCGGGCTGAGCCGCACCAGCACCCACTGGACGGCGCCCATGGGACGGCGCCCCCCGGAGCCTGCCGGCGCCGGGGGGCGCGACCCGCGTGCTCGGCAGCGGGGCGGATCGGGTCCTACGCTCCGAGACCTGGGGATCTGACGGGGTGGGCTGTGGCGCGATGAGGTCCCAATGAGGCTCGAGCTCGCGGGGATCACGAAGCGGTTCGGGTCGCTCGTCGCCAACGACGGCGTCGACCTCGTCGTCGAGCCCGGCGAGATCCGCTGCCTGCTCGGCGAGAACGGCGCTGGCAAGACGACGCTGATGAACGTCCTGTTCGGCCTGCTGCGCCACGACGCCGGCGAGATCCGCGTCGACGGCGAGGCGGTCGAGTTCGCCGACCCCGGTGATGCGGTCCGTCGCGGCATCGGCATGGTCCACCAGCACTTCATGCTCGTGCCGGTCTTCACCGTCGCCGAGAACGTCGTTCTCGGGTTCGAGCCGACGCGCCGCGTCGGGTTCCTCGACCGCCGCCGCGCCCGCGCCGACGTCGCACGCCTGTCGGCCGAGTTCGGTCTCGAGGTCGAGCCCGACGCCCTCGTCGAGAGCCTCCCGGTCGGGATCCAGCAGCGTGTCGAGATCCTGAAGGCGCTCCAGCGCGACGCGCAGCTGCTCATCCTCGACGAGCCGACCGCCGTCCTGACCCCCCAGGAGATCCAGGCGCTGTTCGGCATCATGCGCTCGCTCGCCGCCTCGGGGCGCTCGATCCTCTTCATCACGCACAAGCTGAAGGAGGTGATGGCCGTCGCCGACCGCATCACCGTCATGCGACTCGGCCGGGTCGTCGGCACGGCCCGGCCCGGCGAGACGAGCGAGGCCGACCTCGCGGCGATGATGGTCGGCCGCTCGGTCGAGCTCGTCGTCCGAAAGGCGAAGGCGCAGCCCGGCCGCGAGGTCCTCGCGCTCGCCGGGCTCACGGTGGTCGACGAGCGCGGCGTCACCGTCGTCGACCACGTGGACCTGACGGTGCGTGCCGGTGAGATCGTCGCCCTCGCCGGCGTCCAGGGCAACGGCCAGACCGAGCTCGCGGAGGCGATCACCGGCCTCAGGGCGGTCGCCTCGGGGAGCGTGCGCGTCGACGGGCTCGAGCTCACCAATGCGACGCCACGCCAGGTGATCCGCGCCGGCGTCGCCCACGTGCCCGAGGACCGCCAGGGAGACGGCCTCGTCTCGAGGATGACGATCGCGGAGAACCTCATCCTCGACGTCTACGACCAGCGTCCCTACGCGCGCCTCGGGTCCCTGGACCTCGCCGAGGTGCGGAGGCAGGGCGAGGCGAAGCTCGTCGACTTCGACATCCGGGCGGCGTCGGCCGCCGTCGCGGTCGGGACGCTCTCGGGCGGCAACCAGCAGAAGGTCGTCGTCGCCCGCGAGCTGTCGCGCCCGGTCAAGCTGCTCGTCGCCTGCCAGCCGACGCGCGGCCTCGACGTCGGCTCGATCGAGTACGTGCACCGCCGCATCGTCGAGGAGCGCGACGCCGGCGCGGCCGTGCTCATCGTCTCCTCCGAGCTCGACGAGGTGCTGGCGCTCGGCGACCGCATCGCCGTGATGTTCCGCGGCCGCCTGACGGGCGTCGTCACGCCGAGAGCCGGGCGGGAGAGGATCGGGCTGTTGATGGCGGGCGTCGAGGAGCCCGACCTGCCGCCGCCCGCCGAGGGCGAAGGCGACGCCGAGGCCGTGACGGCGCTCGACCTCACATGACGCGGACCGAGACCGGCCCCACCCAGGCCGCGGCACCCGGCACGACGGTCGCCGCCAGCCCGAGGGGGGAGCCGCCCGCCTGGGCCCGCCTGGCCCACCGTCTCGTCGAGGCCAACGTCGCGGTCGTGACCGTGCTCGCCTTCTTCACGGCGCTCGTCATCGGCGCCATCCTCATCACCGCGACGACCCCGGCGGTCCTCCACGCCTGGGGCCAGGCGGGCTCGGCGCCCGGCCACGCCTTCTACGTCACCGGAACGACCATCGGCGACGCCTACGGCGCGATCTTCACCGGATCGATCATCAGCCCTTCCGCCCTCGGCCACGCGATCTCGACCGGCAAGGGATGGACCGGGGTGTTCAACCCCATCTCCGAGACGCTCGTCAGGGCCGCGCCGCTCATCCTCGCCGGGCTCGGCGTCGCCCTCGGCTTCTCGACCGGCGTCTTCAACATCGGCGCCCAGGGCCAGCTGATCGCCGGCGCCATCGCCGCGCTGTACGTCGGGTTCGCCGTCCACCTGCCGATCGGCATCCACCTCCCGCTGGTCGTCCTCGGCGGGGCGGCCGGCGGCGCCCTGGCGGGCTTCATCCCCGGGATCTTGAAGGCGAGGACCGGCGCGCACGAGGTGATCGTCACGATCATGCTCAACTACGTCTTCCTCGACCTGCTCACCTACCTCCTCACGAGCCAGCCCTTCCAGCAGCCGGGCCAGTCCAACGCCATCTCCCGCACGATGCCGGCGACGGCACGCCTGCCGCACCTGTTCGGCAGCACGCTCAGGGCGAACCTCGGCTTCGTGATCGCCCTCGCCGCGGCCCTCGCCGTCTCCTGGTTCGCCCGCCGCTCCACGCTGGGCTTCTCGTTCCGGGTCATCGGCGCCAACCAGAGCGCCGGGCGCACCGCGGGCATGGACGTCCGCAGGGTGACGATGCTCGTGCTCACGATCTCGGGGGCGCTCGCCGGCCTGGCCGGCACGGTGAGCCTCTCGGGCACGGACTTCTTCCTCTCGGCCGGCTACGGGGGCAACATCGGCTTCGACGCCATCACCGTCGCCCTGCTCGGCCGCAACCGCCCGCTCGGCGTCGTCCTCGGTGCGCTGCTGTTCGCCGCGCTCGACGTCGGCGGGGCGAACATGCAGGTGGCTACGGGCATCCCGATCGACCTCTCCTCGGTCATCCAGGCCACGATCGTCTTCTGCATCGCGACGCCGATGCTCGTGCGCGAGCTCTACCGGCTGCGCGACGTCGGAGGCGGCTCGATCCAGCTGTTCATGAAGGGATGGAGCTCGTGAGCGCGGCACAGATCGCCGTGGCGCCGGCCGCGCTCGGCGCCACGGACCGCCGGCTCGTCTCGCTCGGGCGCGTGCGCGGGATGGGCATGTTCCTCGTCCTGCTCGGCGTCATCGCCTTCTTCGGCTTCGGCCTCGCCGTCCCTTCGAGCGAGCATGCGGAGTTCCTGCTCACGGCGCCGCCGGCGGTCAGCGTCTCGCCGCTGTCGATGCCGGTCCGATGGGTGAACGTGCCGCTCGCCCTGGTCTGCGCGGCGCTCGGCGCCCTGCTGATCGCCCGAGGCCGCCGCCGCGGCACCTACCTGATCTTCGGCGCCGGCACCGTCGCGTTCCTCTGGGCCTTCCTCGCCTGGGCGGCGCGGGGGGCGACGCTCAACTTCGAGCAGATGCTCGCCGAGACGCTGGTCGAGACGACCCCGCTCGTCTTCGGCTCGCTCTCGGGCGTGATGTGCGAGCGGTCCGGCGTGATCAACATAGCGATCGAGGGCCAGTTCCTCGCCGGGGCCTTCCTCGGCGCCATGATCGGCAGCGCGACGGGCAACCTCTGGCTCGGCGCGATCGCAGGCGGTTTCGCCGGCGGGCTGTTCGGCGCCCTGCTCGCCTTCCTCTCGCTTCGCTACGGGGCCGACCAGATCATCGTCGGCATCCTCATCGACGCCTTCTGCCTCGGCCTCACGAACTTCCTGCTCGCGCAGGTGCTCACGCCGGACCAGACGACGCTGAACAGCCCGTCGACGTTCTCGCCCGTAGCGATCCCGCTCCTTTCGAAGATCCCGATCGTCGGACCGGTCCTGTTCGACCAGAACGTGTTCGTCTACCTCGCCGCGGTGCTCCTCGTGGTCGTGAACGTCGCGCTCTTCAGGACGCGTTGGGGGCTCAGGGTCCGCGCAGTCGGCGAGCACCCCGAGGCGGCGGAGACCGTCGGGATCCACGTGCTGTCGGTGCGCTACCGCAACGTCATCCTCGGCGGCGTCATCGCCGGCCTCGGCGGGGCGTCCTTCACGATCGGCTCGGTCGGGCAGTTCTCCTCCGACATGAGCTCGGGTCTCGGCTACGTCGCGCTGGCAGCGATGATCTTCGGCCGCTGGCGGCCCTTCGGCGCGCTCGGCGCGGCGCTCTTGTTCGGCTTCTCGGTCTCGCTGCAGAGCTTCCTCGCCGTGCTCAACGTCGGGATCCCCTCGCCCTTCCTCGCGATGGCGCCGTACGTCATCACCATCGCCGTCGTCTCCGGGCTCGTCGGTCGTGTCCGGCCCCCGGGCGCCGACGGCGTCCCCTACAGGAGGGACTGAGCCAGGATGCCGTCATCCCGCGTCGACTGGGCGGCCCTGCGCGAGGCCGCGAAGCTCGCCTCGGCGCGCGCCTATGCGCCCTACTCCGGGCTCCGGGTCGGGGCCGCCGGGCTCTGCGACGACGGCCGGACGCTCTCGGCCTGCAACGTCGAGAACGCCTCCTACGGCCTCACCCTCTGCGCCGAGTGCGGCCTCGTATCGAGCCTCGCCGCGACCGGCGGCGGCCGGCTCGTCGCCGTCGCGGTGACGGCCGGCGACGGCGAGCCCCTCGCGCCCTGCGGCCGGTGCAGGCAGCTCCTGGCCGAGCACGGCGGGCCCGGCCTGCTGCTCGACGCCGGGCCGGGGGAGCCCCCGGCGACCCTCGGCTCGCTGCTGCCGGGGGCCTTCACCGGCACCGACCTCGCCGCCCGCCGCGACCGGGGTGCAGAGCTCCGTGACTGAGCCGCCCGCGACCGAGCCCGCGGCGACCGAGCCCGCCGTCCCGGGCAGGTCCTCCTTCGACGCCGTCGAGATCATCAGGCGGAAGCGTGACGGCCTCGAGCTCGCCGGCGCCGAGCTCGACTGGCTCGTCGCCGCGTACACCGACGGGCGCGTCCCCGACGAGCAGGTGGCGGCGTGGCTGATGGCGGTCTACTTCCGCGGGCTCAGCCGTTCCGAGCTCGCCCGGCTGACAGCGGCGATGGTCGCCTCGGGCGAGCGCCTGGACCTCTCGGGGCTTCGTCGCCCGACGGTGGACAAGCACTCCACGGGCGGCGTGGGCGACAAGGTCTCGCTCGTCCTCGCCCCGCTGGTCGCCTCCTGCGGCGCGGCCGTGCCGCAGCTTTCCGGGCGCGGCCTCGGGCACACCGGCGGGACGCTGGACAAGCTCGAGTCGATCCCCGGGTGGCGCTCCGCCCTCACCGTGGACGAGATCGTCGGCCAGCTCGAACGCGTGGGCTGCGTCATCTGCGCCGCGGGGCCCGGGCTCGCGCCCGCCGACGGGAAGCTCTACGCCCTGCGGGACGTCACCGGCACGGTGGAGTCGGTCCCGCTCATCGCCGCGTCGATCATCTCGAAGAAGGTCGCCGAGGGGACGAGCTCTCTCGTGCTGGACGTGAAGGTCGGCTCCGGCGCCTTCATGCAGCAGCGCGGGCGCGCCGAGGAGCTCGCCCGCACCATGGTCTCGCTCGGCGGCGACAACGGCGTGCGCACCGTCGCGCTCCTGAGCCCCATGGACGCGCCGCTCGGGCGGCGGGTGGGCAACGCCCTCGAGGTCGCCGAGGCGCTCGAGGTCCTCTCCGGGGGCGGCCCGAGCGATCTCGTCGAGGTGACGCTCGCCCTCGCGCGGGAGATGCTCGCCCTCGCCGGCCTCGACGCCGATCCGTCGGCGGCGCTTCGCGACGGATCGGCGATGGCGGTCTGGCGGGAGCTCGTGCACGCCCAGGGCGGCGACCCCGACGCGCCCCTCCCGCGTGCCGCGCACGTCGAGACGGTGGTGGCCGAGCGTTCCGGGGTCGTGACGCGCTGCGACGCCCGCGCCGTCGGTACATGCGCCTGGCGCCTCGGGGCGGGACGGGCGCGCAAGGAGGACCCGGTCTCCGCGGCAGCCGGCGTGGTCTGCCTGGCGAAGCCGGGCGACGAGGTCCGAAGCGGCGAGCCGCTCCTCGAGCTGCACGCCGACGACCCGGCGCGACTTGACCGGGCCCGGGCCGCCCTCGACGGGGCGATAGTGGTCGGCGAAGGGCAGCCGGCCGCCGCGCCTCCGGTCCTCGCCCGCATCGCCGGGGAGCCCTGACCCCGGTAGACGGTTACGCTCCGAGGATGCAGGGATTCCCGCCGACTCTCGAGCAGATCCGCAGGGCGCCGAAGGTGCTCCTCCACGACCACCTCGACGGCGGCCTCAGGCCGGAGACCGTCGTCGAGCTCGCCGTCGACAACGGCTACACGGGGTTGCCGACGACCGACCCCGACGAGCTCGCCCGCTGGTTCGTCGCCGACACGCCTCGCCGTGACCTCGTCCGCTACCTCGAGGGCTTCACGCACACCGTCGGCGTCATGCAGACCGCAGAGGCGCTCGAGCGCGTCGCCCTCGAGTGCGTCGAGGACCTGGCCGAAGACGGCGGCGTCTACGCCGAGGTGCGCTTCGCTCCCGAGCTCCACACCGACAAGGGGCTCGGCCTCGAGGAGATCACCGAAGCCGTGCTCGAGGGCTTCGCCGACGGGATGGCGGCCGCCGCGGCGCGTGGCCGGCCGATCGTCGTCCGGGCCCTGCTCACCGCGATGCGGACCGCCGCCCGCTCGCTCGAGATCGCCGAGCTGGCGGTCCGCCACAGGGACGACGGTGTCGCGGGGTTCGACGTGGCCGGCGCGGAGGCCGGCTATCCGCCGACGTTGCACCTCGACGCGTTCCAGCACGTCCAGCGCGAGAACTTCCATGCCACGCTGCACGCCGGGGAGGCGTTCGGCCTGCCGTCGATCTGGGAGGCACTCCAGTGGTGCAACGCCGAGCGGCTGGGGCACGGCGTGCGCATCGTCGACGACATCACGGTCGACGGCGGAGGCGGCGTGGCGCTCGGGCGGCTCGCGAGCTACGTGCGCGACCGGAGGGTGCCGCTCGAGCTCTGCCCGACCTCCAACGTCCACACCGGCGTCGTCGTCTCGCTCGCCGACCACCCGATCGGCCTGTTGCGGCGCCTCTCCTTCCGGGTCACGATCAACACGGACAACCGGCTGATGAGCGGGGTGACCCTGTCCTCGGAGATGCAGCGATGCGCCGAGACCTTCGGCTGGGGCTGGGACGACCTCGCGTGGCTGTCCATCAACGCGATGAAGAGCGCCTTCTATCCCTTCGACGACCGCCTGGCGCTCATCAACGGGGTGATCAAGCCGGGTTTCGCCGCGCTGGCCGCCGAGTCGGCGTTCCGCGTCGCCGTCTCGTCGCGCTGAGCCTCCGCCCGGATCGTCGCCAGCGCGAGCAGGGCGAGGTGAGAGGAGAGGAGCGACTCGACGGGCGCCAGCCGCGCGCCGAGGACCTCTTCGACGCGCGCCAGCCGGTGGTAGTAGGCGGCGCGGCTCAGCCCGAAGGCCTTCGCGGCGGCGGCGACGTTGCCACCGCTGCGGCACAGGGCCTCAAGAGCCTCCACGAGCCGGCCCTCCGGCTCCTCGGCGTCGCGAGCGAGCAGCGGGCCGAGCTCGCGCTCGACGAAGCTCTGCAGCCTGGGGTCGTCCCGCAGCAGGTAGAGCAGGCCGCGCACCCGCACGTCGGGCAGCTCGACGAAGTCGGCGCTCGCTTCGCCGCCGCTGGCCGGGCCGCGGCCGCCGCCGGCCCTTCCCGCCGCCGCACCGTGCCCAGCGCCGCCGCCGCCGGCCCGTGACGCGACGGACGCCGCCGACGCGACCTGGATCGCCTCCTGGAGGGAGCGCCCCGCCTCCTCCGGCCGGTGGACCGCGAGGCCGGCGGCGACGACCAGGTTGCCGGGCGTGGGGACCTCGAAGTCGGCGCGCACCTCGCGGGCGAGGAGGGCGAGGGCCCGCCGGTGGTCCCGGCGCTCCTCGAAGGAGGCGAGGAGCCACACCTGACCGGGTCGCAGCGCGCCGACGAGCGCCGGTGCGGCGGCGCGGCGCGCGGCGCGCGCCGCGAGCTCGGCGAGGCGTCGGTCACGGGCCTGCGAGGCGAGCAGTGACGCCGCACCGTCGCCCGCGAGCCGCACGACGACGCCCACGAGCGTCCGGCCCTCGAGCGGCACGCCGACGGCCCGGGCGCGAAGCGCCACGGCTCGGGCTCCCGCGTCGCCGTGGTCGAGGAGCTCGGCGAGCAGGCCCCGGTGGACCTGGCGCTCGAGCGATTCGCGGTCGCGCTCGACCAGCCGCTCGAGCGCCAGCGCCGACGTGCCTCGCTCTGCGGCGAGCACCTGGGTCGGGGTCGCCGGTCCGTCGGTGACGAGGACGAGCCGGCCCCATTCCTCTCCGCGCACGGCGACCCGGCTCGCCAGCCAGCCGTCGGCGCGTGCGACGGCACCGGCCTCCGGGAAAGGGATTGCCCGCGACCGGCGCTCCCACCCGGTGAGGAAGCGCTCGACGCCGGGCCCGGCATAGGCGAGGAGCTGGTGGCTCAGGCTCTCGAGGAGGACCGGGCAGCCGGCGAGCTCGGCGACGGCGGCGACGATCTCGGCGGCGGAGGCGCCGTCGAGGCTGAGCTGGGTGAAGACCTCGTGGACCTCTCTCGCCCGCTCGAGCTCCTCGAACTGGGCGTTGACGATGCGGGAGTGCACCGCCTGGGTGACCTCGACG
>DAHVLW010000307.1:0-2455 GCA_027320205.1 Acidimicrobiaceae bacterium | reverse complement strand
GCCGCCCGGCACGCCTGCAGGCCGAAACCCTTCGTCACCGCGACCACGCGCACCCTCGCCGGCACCCCCCCGGCTGCGACGATGCGCTCGCGGACGAGCGCCAGGCGGGCCTCGACCGCCGCGAGGCTCACTGTCGCGTCGGCGTCCACGACCCGCCTCAGTCGCCGGCCCCGGACGGCTCGCGCCAGACGGCGAGGGCGTGGCGCGCGACCTCCCTCCGCGCGCGATGGGAGAACCAGCGTGCGTCGCAGGCCGTGCAGCACCCGACGTCGCTGACCGCTGCGACCCCCGCGCGTTCGAGCGAGCGGCGCACGGCGAGGGGAAGGTCGAGCGCCGGCTTCCCCCCCGAGGTCGTCGATCGGACGTCCTCGCCGAGCGCAGAGGCGACCAGCGCGAGATCCTCCTCGCCGAACTCGTAGCACTCGGCGTGGATGCAGGGTCCGACGAGCGCGCGAACCTCGGCCGCCCCGAGGCGACCCATCGCCTCGACGGCCTGCCCCACCACGCCGGCGAGCAGGCCGCGCCAGCCGCAGTGGACGGCGGCAACAACCCCGTCGGGGCTCGCCATCCCGACGACGGCGCAGTCGGCGCCGAGCACGGCGAGGCAGGCGTCGGGCGCGTTCGAGACGAGCGCGTCGCCGGTGAGGTCGGCCCGACCTCCCTCGGCCGTCTTTCGGGCCCGGTCGCCGACGACGACCACCTGGCTGCCGTGGACCTGCCGCGCCGTCACCCACGGGCGCCCGGCGACGCCCACCAGGTGCCGGGCGTCCCCGTCGGCCCGGCTCGTCACGACGACCCAGGCGTCGGTCCCCTCGATGGGGAGCGCCCTGCTCTCGTAGGAGCGCAGCCGGCTACCGGAGGAAGGAAGGGACGTCGAAGTCGTCGTCGCCGATGTCGAGGTCGTCGCCGCCGACGGCGAAGACGTCGATCTGGCGATCTCTTGAGTCCCCGCCGTCCGTCGCCGCCGCCGGCAGGTCCGGGCGGGATGCAGCGGCACGGTCGCGGCCGTGGCGGTCGTCGAAGCGGTCGAAGCCGGCGGCGATGACGGTGACGCGCACCGTGTCGCCGAGCGCCTCGTCGATCACGTTGCCGAAGATGATGTTGGCGTCGGGGTGGGCCGCCGAGTGGATCGTCTCCGCTGCCTCGTTCACCTCCATGATCCCGAGCCCCGAGCTGCCGGCGATGTTGAGGAGGATCCCTCGCGCCCCTTCGATCGACGCCTCGAGCAGGGGGCTCGTGATCGCGTGCTTCGCCGCGTTCATCGCACGGTCGTCGCCGGACGCCGTGCCGACGCCCATGATCGCCGTGCCTGCGTTCGACATGACGGTCTTCACGTCGGCGAAGTCGGTGTTGATCAGGCCGGGGACGTTGATCAGGTCGGTGATGCCCTTCACGCCCTGGAGCAGCACGTCGTCGGCCATCTTGAAGGCGTCGATCATGGAGGTCTTGGAGTCGGCGAGGGTGAGCAGGCGCTCGTTGGGGATGATGATCAGGGTGTCCACCGCCTCCTTGAGACGCTGGATCCCCTGCTCGGCCTGCACCGACCGGCGCCGGCCCTCGAAGGCGAAGGGCCGGGTCACGACCCCGATCGTGAGCGCCCCAAGGCCGCGGGCGACCTCTGCGACGACGGGCGCGGCCCCCGTCCCGGTGCCCCCTCCCTTTCCTGCCGTGATGAAGACCATGTCGGCACCCTTCAGGACCTCCTCGATCTCCTCGAGGTGCTCCTGGGCGGCAGCACGGCCGACCTCGGGATCGCTCCCGGCGCCGAGGCCGCGGGTGAGCTGCCGGCCGATGTCCAGCTTGATGTCCGCGTCGCTCGCGAGCAGAGCCTGGGCGTCGGTGTTGACGGCGATGAACTCGACACCTGCCAGGTCGGCGTCGATCATCCGGTTGACGGCGTTCACCCCCGCGCCGCCGACCCCCACGACCTTGATCACAGCGATGAAGCTCTGCGCCTGGCCGCTCATCTCCGCCCCGCCTCCATGCAACGTGCGGCGGGCTCGGCGGCCTCCGCCACCCACAGGTGGCTGCCCTTGCCCGCGTTCTCGAACTCGACGCACCAGTCGACAGGCGGATGCCGGGCTCCGTGTCGGTCCCGCGCCACCCGAGGGTGTCGCCTCCCGAGATCCGGAGCGGGCAGCCGGGACACCTCGGCGACCGGAACCCGCCTGACCATAGGGGCGGCTCCTCACGAGGTCAATACCGGGTCCGAAGGGACTCGCAGGTCGATTGTTACAATCGCGGGCGCGCCGGCGACCCCCGCGATCCTCTCCATCACGGTCGCCAGTGAGACCATCTTCTCCCGCAGCTGCGTCGCCGGACCGAGCAGCACGAGCGCGCCCGTGCGCAGCTGCAGCCGAACCCCGGAGTGGTTGGCCGCGTCGACCGACGGCGACGACGGAGACGACCGGGCCGATCCGCCGGCCGAGCGGCGCGAGACGGGCGGCGAGCGCTC
>DAHVLW010000296.1:0-5333 GCA_027320205.1 Acidimicrobiaceae bacterium | reverse complement strand
GGTCCTCGCTGCACTCATCGTGGCGATCGAGTCGCGAGCGACCTTGGCGATGGACCGGTGGTCACCAGGGGTGCATCGAGAGCCTCGCAGCTCACGACCAGAACAGGGTGGACCAGTGAGCGCGACCGGGGACAAAGCCCCCCACTGGCCGAGACCCGTGCCGGTCGTCGGCGACAGGACCTCGGCCGCCGAGCGTCGTGCGGACCCGTCGGCTTGGCGGTTCGGCGACGCGGAGCGCGCCGCGTTGTACGAGGTCATCCGCGCCCGGCGCGATGTGCGGCGCTTTCGACCCGATCCGCTCGATCCGGCGCTTCTTCGGCGCGTGCTCGCCGCGGCGCACGACGCCCCCTCGGTCGGGCTCTCCCAGCCGTGGCGGTTCGTCCTTGTCGAGGGCGCTGCCACACGCGAGCGGGCCGCGGCGATCGCCGATCGCGAGCGCCTCCGCCAGGCCGCGCAGCTCGAACACGATGCCGAGAGGCGGATGCGCGATCTCCAGCTCGACGGCATCCGGGAAGCGCCGATCGGGATCGTCGTCTGCTGCGACCGGCGCGCCGAGGCCGTCGGCGTGATCGGCCGGGCGACCTTTCCCGACGCCGACCTTTGGTCCTGCGCGTGCGCGATCGAGAACCTCTGGCTCGCCGCGCGCGCCGAGGGCCTCGGCCTCGGGTGGGTCACGCTCTTCCCCCCGGACGAGCTCGCCTCGCTCGTCGGCGCGCCCGCCGGCGTCGAGACGCTGGGCTGGCTCTGCCTCGGCTGGCCAGACGAGCGCCCTCCGGCTCCCGGGCTCGAGCGGGCCGGCTGGGCGCGGCGCGCCGCGGTCGACGACGTCCTGTTTCGCGAGCGCTGGCCGGACGACGGCCCGCTCCCGCCGTCCTCGCACGTCCGCGCCCCGCACCAGCGGGACGTCGTTCGGGCCCGCGACGAGTCCGACGCGCTCCTCACGCCCCCCGGCTCGCTCGGAGCGCTCGATCGCGCGATCGAGCGCCTCGTCGCGCTCGGCATCGACGCGGTCGAGGACGCCGCGCTCGTCCTCGTCGGCGCCGACCACCCCGTTGCCGTCCACGGCGTCTCGACCTTCGAGCCCGCGGTCACCCGCGAGGTGCTCGAGGCGTCGATCGCCGGCGAGTCCTCCGGCGCCGCCTTCGCCCACGGCGTCGGCCTCGAGCTGATCGTCGTCGACGCCGGCGTGCACGGCGATCCGGTCGACGGCGCCCGGATCTGCCGGCCGGTCGGGCCGCGGGGAGACCTCGTCTCCGAGAACGCCATGAGCGACTCGGATTCCGCCCGGCTCATCGCCTGCGGCCGGGAGCTCGGGCGGAGCGTGCACGAGTCGGTCGTCGCGCTCGGCGAGGTCGGCATCGCCAACTCCACCGTCGCCGCTCTCCTCGCCTCCGTGCTCCTCGGGCTCGAGCCTGAAGAGGTCGTCGGGCTCGGCGCTGGCGGTGACGCGGAGACCCTTGAGCGCAAGCACGACGTCGTGCGGGTCGCACGCGATCGCTTCCGCGCGGGCAATCGTGCCGGTCGATTCGACAGTCCCAAGGTGCTCGCTGCCGCTGGCGGCCCGGAGTTCGCAGTGCTTGCCGGCGTCGTGCTCGGAGTCGCCGAACGCGGCGCGGCGCTCGTGCTCGACGGCTTCGCGACCAGCGTCGCCGCGCTTCTCGCGACCCGACTCGAGCCCGGCGTCTCCGCTCATCTCGTTGCCGGCCAGCGCAGCCGCGAGCGGGCACATCGGCGGGTCCTCGACGAGCTGGGCCTCGAGCCGCTCCTCGACCTACGGCTTCGCGCCGGCGAGGGGGTCGGAGCCGTGCTCGCGACCCAGCTCCTTCAGACCGCGCTTCGGGCTCGGGCGGCGACGGCGCGTGTCGAGGAGCGCGGGCAGGGCGCGACCGGGTGCCGGCGCGGTGGAGACGCTGGGCGGACCCGGTCGACGCCTCCGCCTCGGCGATAGTGGGCCGAGCCTCCGGAGGCGAGCGCCGCCCGCGCCCGACCGGAGCGATCAGGCCGATCCCGCCCTCATGCGCCGTCCGAGATCTCGACAGGCTCCCCCTCCGGCAGCCAGGTTCCCCGGGCCTTGCGGTACGGGTACCAGCGCCCGTCGCGGCCGAGGCGGAGCTGGCGGTCGCCGAGGCTGACGCGGTTGGCCGTTGCGCGCGCGCCCGGCCCGAGCGCCTGGCGCCCCGAGGCGAGCGCCTCAGATGGGGGTTCCCAGCTGTGAAGGAGCGCGTCGAGACCGCCGCGGCCGCCGGACCTCCAGGCGAGCGCACGCCGGAAGAGCTCGCGCCGGTCGATCCCGGTCCTCTTGGCGAGCACGTCGAAGTCGACCGGGGCGGGCTGGCCCTCGATCATCGACGACGCCCAGCGGGCGCAGTCCTCCTCGAAGCCCAGCTCGAGCCCCGCCCCGCCCGTCCCGTCCCGCGCGTACGTCCTTCCCCTCGGCAGTCGGTTGGGATCGAGGCTCGCGCGCTGCTCGAGCGCCTCCACCCACTCCCTCCCCCACCACGTCGCGCCGAAGGGCTTCCGTCCCGCCGCCCGCCGCCCGCCGCCCGCCGGGGCCCGGGGCCCGGGGCCTGGCCGCCTCGGGTGCCGCTCCGGCCAGGCGCCGAAGCTGTCGTCGCGTGGCGGGCTCACGGCGCCCCCAGCCGGACGAGGTCGCCGAGCTCGTCGTCGGAGAGCTCGGCGATCCAGGCCTCGCCCGCGCCGACGACGGCCTCGGCGAGGTCCCGCTTGCGCTCCACACGACGACTCGGACCGCCTCGCCGAGCTCGACTCTTCAGCCCTCGCCGACCCCATGGAGCCAAGCTGCGAGGAAGGGGTCGGCGACCTGCCGAAGACCGCCACGGACCGCCACGAGCTCGGCATCGACCAGGGCGTCGAGCGCCTTTTTCACGGACGACGCGTTCGCAAGGCCGGTCCGCCGCACGAAGTCCCCCGAACTCGGCGACGAGGTCGGCTCCTCGGCGAGCTGGCTGAGCACCCGGCGCTGTCCGGCGGCGAGTAGCCCGTAGACGTCGCCGTAGAGGTTCTCGAGGCGGCCGACGGCTGTCGCCAGTCCGGCTCCGACCTCGTCGCGCCCAATCTCGGCGCCTTGCGCGGCCTCGAAGGACTCGTAGGCGAGGTGCTGGATGTCGTCGGGGACCGGTCCTGCGGTCTCGACGACGAGCCGCGCCGTCGCCTCGGACATCGCCGTGCCGGCGGAGGCCGCACGCCGGCACAGGAAGCCAACCATCTCCTCGTCGGGGATCGGTCCGAGAGCGATGCGCTCCGCCGTGTTGAAGAGCGGCGCGTTCCGCTCGAGGAACAGCCGCTCCATCAGATGCTGCTTCGATCCCGCCACCACGAAGCTCACGCCCGGGTTCTCATCGACCATCGCCTTGAACACGGCGGGCAGGCCTTCGTCGAAGTCCACGACGGCCTGGAACTCGTCGAGCACCAGCGCGGCCGGTCCCCGGGATGACTGCTCCGCGAGGAGGTCGAAGACGTCTGCCACCACCGAGTCGACTTCCCGGCCGGCGAGGCCCGGGCCGAAGGAGAACCGCGGCCGGCCCTCGTCGTCGAAGTCGACGCCCGGCCTGAGCCGAAGGCGCCGCAGGAACTCCGGGACCGCCTGGCGCGCCCGGTGCCACCGGCCGCCTGGGATGCGGAACGCGCCAGCGGCGAGCGCGCCGGCGAAGCCGGTGGCGTCGCGGGAGCGGAATAGGTTGACGTGCACGATCGCCGGCTTCAGGGGTGCGAGCTCGCGTTCCGCCCGCAGCAGGATCGAGGTCTTGCCGTAGCGGCGGGGCGACAAGAGGACCACGTTGACGTGGTCCCGGATGCGACCGACGACGGCGCCCACCTCGTCCTCTCGTCCGACGAACTGTTCGCCCCCGACGGGCGTGCCGTAGTGGAAGGGGTTCTTCGGGGCCATGTAGGTATTGTACCCATGGCGTTATGCGAATGGAATAATACCGGTCGGATAACACCGCGGGGACCGGCATCTGTCCTTCGGCCGGCTGCGGGGCGGCCGCGTCCTCCGCTCGGAACTGAAGAGTCTTCAGTTTGGGAAGTCGTTCCAGGGCGAAACGACCGCATGGCGCCGAGCCTGGCCCTGGCTTGGAAACGCCGCCCCAGCAGGACCTTTGACCTTGACGCGGTTCACCGGACCTGACCGTTCGTGACCCTCGTAGACCGATGCGTAGTGCACGATAGTGCACGCCAGGTCGCCGTGGCCGGGTCGTGCAGACGTTCTCTCGACCGGGTCACAGCATGCGGCCAACTTCATTGGCGAAATCGGGGACGCCAGCCCGCGCCAGGTGGACAAGGACGTCCATCGTCGTCAGCGCCGGCCGCGTCGTGTGCGCCGCTTGCTCGGCGAGCACGTCGAGGACGATCCTTGGTGCAAGCTCATGCTCGTCGAGGAGAGACGCGTCCGGGTGGATGGTCTCGAGCCCAAGAGGCTCGAGCGCCGACTCGGGGAAGTCCGCGACATTCGACGTCACGATCGCCTGTGCGCCTCGGACAGCAACGGCGACCACGTGTGGGTCGCCCGGGTCGGGGAGGACGACGTTGTGCATGAGCGGCTCCCAACCGGCAGCCGTGGCGTCCTCGAAGGTCGTCCTCATCGCGGCGAAGCGCCTGGCGATGAGCTGCGGGTCGATCGTCGGGTGAACCTCGCAGAACCACCCTGGGTTCGGTGGAGGCTCGGGCTATTGGATTCCAACCGGTGATCGGTCGGCCTGCTGGGCAGCGTAGAACGCCGCCTCGAACTCCGCGGGCGGCACGTCGGCGCAGTGGCCATGGAGCCGCTCGTTGTTGAACCAGTGCACCCACGAGAGCGTGGCGAGCTCGAGGTGGCTGACGTCGTCGAAGCCCTGCGCGTCCGGTCCGTAGACGCACTCGGTCTTGTAGAGGCCGTTCGTCGTCTCCGCGAGGGCGTTGTCGTAGCTTTAACCGGCCAATCTGGGCTCAGACCTGTGGACAAGTGGCGGTTGCTGAAGGGTCACTTGGTGCCGGTGGATCGCCGGAGGCGGCGGAGCTGCTCCTCGTGGCGACGGACCCGCTCCGCGATCGCCTCCACTGCATCGCGAAGGTGCTGGACCTCACCGACGACGCCGGACAAGGTTCGCGGGGCGCGGCCGCGCTGACGGTGCTCTTCGACGACCGTGCGGAGGTTCTCGTCCCGGTAGAGCGTCGTTCGGCTGATCCCCGCACGCTCGGCCACGGCCGGGAAGGTGATGGGTTCGGCGTCGCGCAGCAGCTCTGCACACGCGCGCTCGACCTTGGCGAGCGTCTCCTTGGAGGTCATCCGGCTTGTCCTTCCGCCAGCAGGGTGTCGAGGCGGGCGACGAGGCGGC
>DAHVLW010000286.1:0-1996 GCA_027320205.1 Acidimicrobiaceae bacterium | reverse complement strand
TCCGCGAGCTGCAGAACGTCGTCGACCGCGCCCTCGTGCGGCGATGGCCTCCTTCTCGATCTCGTCGAGCCGTTTGCCCCTCGGGCGGATGACCTCCGCTTCGCCGGGGGGCGGGCCTGCCTTCGGCTCCTCGAGGTCGAGAAGCTCGGGGCCGATGGCCCTCGCGCTGCCCAGCCGCACGAGGGCGCGGTCGACGACGTTCTGCAGCTCGCGGAAGTTGCCCGGCCAGGGGTGGGCGCGCAGGCGAGCCTTGGCGGCCTGGCTCACGGGGGGCACCCAGCAGCCGGGGCGACCCTGGCGGATCAGCCGCTCGAAGAGGAGCACCACGTCCTCGCCTCGGTGGCGAAGCGGGGGGAGCTTCGCCTCCTGGGCGGCGAGGCGCCAGTAGAGGTCGAAGCGGAAGCGGCCGGCCTCGTCTTCGGCCTTGAGATCCTCGTGGGTGGCGGCGACGACGCGCACGTCGACGCGGCGCAGCTTCATTCCGCCGACGCGGCGCACCTCGCCGTCCTGGAGCGCGCGCAGGAGCTTCGCCTGGGCGGCGGGGGGCAGCTCGCCGACCTCGTCGAGGAAGAGGATCCCGCCGTCGGCCTGAACGAAGAGGCCGTCGCGCTCGACGGCGCCGGTGAAGGCGCCCTTCTCGCTGCCGAAGAGCTCGGACTCGACGAGGTCGCCGGTGAAGCTGGCGCAGTTGACGGCGACGTACGGGCCGCCGGCGCGCGGGCCGAGCGCGTGGATGGCGCGGGCGACGAGGTCCTTGCCGGTGCCGGTCTCGCCGCGGATGACCACGGGGCGGTCGCTCTTCTCGGCGATGGCCCCGATGACGGGGAAGAGGCCCTTCACGTTCTCGTCGGCGGTGAAGATGCCGTAGAGCTCCTCGAGCGCGCTCGCGGGCTCGCCCTCGCCCTCGACCCGCAGCTCGAAGGGGCCCACGCGGAAGGTGGTGCCGAGGGGCAAGGTGGCGCCGTCGATTCCGACGCCGCCGGGGGTGATGGTCCCGTTGCGGCTCTTCTCGCCGTAGAGCCGCAGCCGCGTCCGCTCGCGCACGAGCCGCGCGTGGCGACCCGAGACGGTGGGGTGGGGGAGCCGCACGTCGCAGTCGGCGGACGAGCCGATGGTGAGCTCGTGGTCGAGCGGCACGCGCCGCGCCGGGCCGCGGCCGGGCTCGCCGACGACGAGCCGCAGGGGGCCAGTGAGCTCCTCTTCCTCCCGGTCGTGCACCGTGCCCGGCTCGCGCTCGGGGCCGTCCTCGTGAAAGGTCACCCAGACGTCGCCGAGCCGCAGATCCAGCTCGCCGATGAGCGTGATCTCGCCGCATATCGGCCGCCCACGCGCGAAAGTCCGGCCCCCCGAGTGGTCGACCAGCTTGAACCCGCCCTCGATGGGCTCGACGGAGGCGTGCAGCGGCGCCACCGAGGGGTGGGGGACGGTGACGTGTACGCCCTCGGACCAGCCGCCGCTGCCGAGGCTCATGCGCGGGCCCGCGACCGGACGGTGAAAGTAGTTGTCGGCGTCGAGCCGAACGACGAGGTGAGCCATCAGTGCACCATTCCGCCGTCGAAGTGCAGCTCCTCCGCGCGCACGACGGGGCCGGCGCCGCCGAGGAGGAGCCGCTGCGCGACGTGGCGCAGCTCGCGGAAGTTGCCGGGCCAGGGGTGGCGGCGGAGCGCACCGACGGCGGAGGGGTCGAGGGTCGGGGGCTCCCCGGGAGAGAGCAGCCCGAGCAGGCGCTCGAAGTAGATCGCGATCTCGTCCGGCACCTCGCGGAGCGCGGGGAGGAGGTGGACGCCCCCGAAGCGGCGGCGGAGCGCCGGCGAGAGCCGCTCGGGGAGCGCTTGGAACGAGAGGAAGAGCCGGCTGTAGACGGCAGCTGAGATCCGAGGAGATCTGGCGGTAGGGTCGACCGGCTCTTGAATCCGCCGCCGGATCGAAGATGGCTGGGGGCTCGATCCTGGATCGAGGGGGTCCGGGGGGAGACTCGCAAGTTGTGGGAGCGCTG
>DAHVLW010000283.1:0-14983 GCA_027320205.1 Acidimicrobiaceae bacterium | reverse complement strand
ACCGCACCGGCGCCGGCAGCTGACTCGTACAGGGCGCTCGACAGCGATGCAAGGTTCGAGCGACGAAAGTCGAGCAGCAGGCAGGCCCGCAAGCTGTCTCGGAGAAGCCTCTCGTCAACGATCCCTGCAGCAAGAGCCGCTACGTCCGCAAGTGGCGCGACGATCGAGCGCGCGAAGCGAGTCGGGAGCCCCGGCGCCTCGTGCAACGGTTCCTCGCGTTCGCGACGCCGGGACCTCGACAGGAGCTCGACAGCCCGCCGTGCGTGGGCATCAGCGAGGACGTCGAGTACGGGGCGATGCTCGAGACCGAGCACCGGCGGATTCGCGACCATCGAGCCGGACCATCGGAGACAGAGAAGATCGCGAAGTGACGAGCCCATGTGGAGCCCTCCGGTCTCGGATGCGTCGACGATCCCGCTATCCTCGGACGCAGCTTGGTCATCGTCATTCGTGCTGGCCATGTCGTGGCACGATGCGAGTGCCATCGCCAGACGCAGCTCACGGGTGGCTCCGGCTGCGGCGGCCAAGAGCTCAGGTACCCACGTGCTCGCGTTCAGCGTCGATGCTCGACCGGCTGCTGGCCGGTCCTCACCTATCGGCGTCAGTGCTCTGACTCGCTCGCGCAGAGACGACCTCCCGACGGCGAGCTCAAGGTCCGCCACGGCGATGAGCGTCTCGAGAAGGCGTACGCCGTCGCGTGTCCCGACGTCTCCCCCCGCCACAGCGAACATCTCCTGGTCGACCCGACGGAGAGATTCGAAGATTCCAGCGGGAAACGTATGGGAGGTCGCCAGAGTCCGGACTCCGTCGAGCCAGCGATCGAGCTGGGCAAGCAGGCGCGCCGCAGGCCGGTCCCGGACCGAGACACGCCCGACTGGAGTTGCCACGACGGACCGGCCATTTCGGACAAGGAGCGCGTGCCGGCTAAAGCCGGTGATCGCGCGATCCACCCCGAGCGACGCAGCAGCCTCGGCGAACTCGAGTCCGGTGCGCACATGTCGTCTTCGCCAGTCCGCGCGGCCCTCGGCGAGCAGCGCACGAACCTCCTCGAGCCTCGAGGACCGTTCCCAGATCGGGAGCCAGATCTCACCGCGCGAATCCTCGCCGGGAGCCGCAGACGCGTAGCCGGCCGCCGACCCGTCGACGGTGAACGGCGCCGCGACCCGCCCAGCCGTCTCGGCTCCCAGCCGCCGCGCTACGCCGCTGGCAAACAGTAGTGTCCCCTCGATGAGGAACACCCAATCCCAAGGGTTGAGCAACGCGTCGGCCGACCCCCTCGGTGCCGAGTTGGGTCCGCCAGCCGCGCCACCGTCGAACTGGCCGGGCGACTTGCCCCGCAGCGCAGCTCGCTGCTCCGTCCCGCGCAGACTGTCATCGAGCCAGCCCTCGATGTCGGCGCTTCGAGCGCGCACCAGGCCAAGCACGTCCAGCACTCGTTGGTGGAAGTTCCGCGAGAACTCCAGCCTGAGGTCGTTCCCGCCGGTGCCGAGCAGTGGCGGATAGACGGGCCGCCTCGCCGTGAGGACGACGGACGCGTCGATCCACGCCACGCATTCCTCGGGAAGCTCGGCGCGGCATGCGCGGACCATCTCCTCTTTCGACCATCCCTCGGACTTCTGACGCTCGAGGAGACGTCGGCAGACAGCGATCGCCCGACGGTACGGCTCAAGCCGGTCGTCGGTCGAGGACTCGATCGTGCCGAGCTCACAGGCACCTTCTGCGCCGAACCCGCTGGCGGAGTTCCACGGGCTGACAATCGGCGTGGGCCGATATCTGTCCAGGAAGAAGCTCTCGAGCTCGTCAAGGGAAAGCGCGGCGTCGAGGACGAGGCCCGATGGCGACCAGCACGCTGTTGCTCCGGGATCGGCCTGCTCGGCCAGGAGGCGGAACACGCCGAGCGCCTTCAGGTAGGCGGCCATCGGCTCCAGCTGGCATCCAGCGAGCAAGATTGGCTGGCGCCTCATGTGCGCGCCCCCGGCGTTTCCTGCGCGCTGGCACGCCAGTCTGCGAGGCGGACGACGGCCTCGAGGAACGCGAGCCGGAACGGCCCCAGATCCCGTCGATCACGCAGCGCAAGCGCGCATTCCGACCACGACGGGTTGCCTTGCGGGTCGCGGCCCATCCGAACGGTGGCAAAGCTCATGACCGCCTCAGGCAGGGCAACACCGGGCGCGACCACAGGGGGGACGCGATCGTCCTCCTGCACGCCGAGAATGCTCTGATGCCCGTCCGCCGGCCTCTCCCCCTCGACCGATCGGATCGACATCCGGATCCTCCCGTGGTGCGCGGCCACCAGGTACCGCACGAGATCCGGCTCCCCACAGCGCTCCAGGGCAACCGCCCCGTCCCCGAGCAGCATCAGCAGCGAGACCAGCTCGTGTCGGAAGTGTGGGCGCGAATGGCGCCGTGCTCGAGAGCTTCCCGACTTGGCCCAAGGCCCGGCCGCTTCCAGCGCTGACCTCTCCGCTTCCTCTGCAGAGGCGAGCATCGTCTCCTGGAACACCGCATGTGCCTTTCCCACGTCATGAAGCCGGCCCGCGAGGATGGTCGCCTCCCGTTGGCCGGCGGTGATATCTCGCGGCTCAAAGGAGTGGAGCAGCTCCTCAGCGGCGCTGGCCACGTCGTCGAGGTGCGACGAAAGGCTCACCCATCGCCCGACGCCGAAGCTGACCGCGTCGTCACCGATTCTCTCAGCCGGATCCCCGAGCGACGCGCCACGCGCGGACGGGATGGGGACGACCCGTCCGCGTAGGCCGGCGTCCCATCCGACGTCGGGCGAGTAGCAACCTGCCCCTGCGTCGGCGACGACGACGAACCCTGGCCTCAGGTCGGCGGCGCGAGCTCTGACCCACCCGCCGTCGGCCCTGAGGTGGTCGAAGCGCCAGAGCGTGGTTCGGCCGGCCAGGTCCGCCAGCTCCTTTCCAACCGGCGCGGGACAGAGCTCCTCGGCCGAGGGACCGGAGTCATCCGCTGCGGGCGGACGTCCGTCGAGGTCTCGCCACGCGACATATGCGTCCAGCTCGTCGGCATCACGGATGAACGGGGCGACGTCGATGTCGTTGCCCGAGAGGTCCGGCGAGGTGTCGAAGAGGCCCTCGAGGTCGCCCGCCCGAAGAACGGAGTAGACGGGCAGCCGAGTCGGCACCTCGAGCGTGCGCAGCGTGCTGGCGGTCACCTGGTGACCTTCCAAGCTTGTCAATGCTCCCACGGCAGCATCGACATCCTGCGGCAGATATGGAGCAGGAGACGATGGCTTGACCCAGAGGAGGAGTGCATCGGCCACCTCGCCGGCCCGGTTGAGCCGACCGGCCCGCTGGACCACGGAGGGCCAGGGCGCTGCTTCGATGAGCATCGTCGACGCCGAGACGTCGACACCCGCTTCGAGGACTTGCGTGGAGACGATGATCCGCCCGGCCGGCGGTGGCGGCACCATCGCGCCATCGAGCGCGACCCGCCGGTCGTCTGGGCGGAACCTGCTGTGGAGGAGGTGGACCGGCACGGCACCGCCGGTGTGCTCGAGCGCCCGGTACAGGTCGCGAGCCGCGCGTACCGTGTTCATCACGGCGATCGTCAAGGTGCCAGGGCGATGATGGTCGAGGACCGTTCCGGCAAGCGACCGCGCACGACGAGCGTCGTCCACGGAGATGTGGCGGATTGAGCGCGTCGCCTGCAGGCGGGTCGCGAGGGCGCCCTCGACGTCATCCGGGCCGAGCTCGACGACGCGCGTGACGTCGACGCTGTCGACGGTCGCCAAGGCCCTTCGATCGACAGTCGCGGACATCCACGTCGAGAAGGTGTCGAGACAGGTGCCGAAGCGCCGCCGAAAGGCGTCGAGCTGGCGGCTCGTCGTAAGCCCGGGTCCGAGGAGCTGGATCTCGTCGAACACCCAGTGCGTCCCGTTGTGCAGGAGGCCGAAGTCGATCGGCCAGGAGAACCTGCTCGTCGCATAGCCTCGGTTCAGCGCCCGGCTCAGCAGCATGTCGACGGTCCCGACGACGACGGCGTCCTGCTCGGGGCGCTCGTACCAGCTCATGCGAGCTTTCCCAGGTCGGCCGCTTGCCCTGCCGCCCATCGCGACGTGGACCGCGACGCCGTCCTCGAGCCCGTCGAGACCAAGCGCTCCGATCCACGCACGGACAACCGATTCGACCTGCTCGGTGAGCACTCTGAGCGGCAAGCAGAGGACCAGCCAGTGGGGAGTCGCCTCGCGGACTTTCGGATCCGGGTGGAAGCGGCGTCGCCAGAGCCAGGGGAGGACCGCGCCGGCGGTCTTGCCTGCACCCGTCTCGACGGCGATGAGCTCGGGGGGCAGCGGAAGATCTGCGACCGCGATCTGCCACCGATAGGGTCGGAACCCCATCGCTCGTTCCGCCATCTCGGCGAAGGACGTTGGATGCCCCTGCTCGCTCACCGGGACTCCACCTCCGGGTGGTCGTCTCCACTAACGGCTGCTCGTCATTCTGACTACAGGGTGTGTCAATGGGCGCACGGGCCGGCCGTCCGCCAGCACGGCATGGGCCGCCCCGACGGCGACGCAGGCGGGAAATGGCCAGGCGATCACCGAATACCTCACCGACCTGGGCGACCGGGACCACCTGATGCCTGCTCCGCGCTCCGAGACCGGGCTCATCGATGTCGCCTGAGCTGCGCCGCCGGCATTCTCCCTACCCCGCCGGGAAGCGCATCGACGGCTCGGCGCCGGCTCCCATCGGCGTCGGTCCCCGCCGCTCGAGGAGATGGTGCGCCGCCGCGGCGATCATCGCCGCGTTGTCCGTGCACATCGCCCGGCTCGGGAGGTAGACGCCGAGTCCGGCCTCCTTGCAGGCGGCGGCGAGCCGCTCGCGAAGCGGCGCGTTGGCGGCGACGCCGCCGGCGAGGCAGATCGAGCGCGCTCCCGAGCTACGGGCGGCCTCGAGCGCCTTCGCGCTGAGGACGTCGACGACCGCCGCCTGGAACGACGCTGCGACGTCCGGGGTCGACACCCCCGGATGCGCCGTGACGTGCTTCACGACGGCGGTCTTCAGCCCGCTGAAGGAGAAGTCGAGCCCCTCGCCGAGCATCGGGCGCGGGAAGGCGACCGCCGAGGCGTCCCCCTCGTGGGCCGCCCGCTCGATCGCCGGGCCGCCGGGGTAGCCGAGGCCGAGGAAGCGCGCCACCTTGTCGAACGCCTCGCCCGCCGCGTCGTCGACGGTCTCGCCGAGGATCTCGTAGCGCCCGGGCGCCTTCATCTCGACGAGGATCGTGTGGCCGCCCGAGCCGAGCAGCACCACCGCCGGGAGCTCGATCTCGGGGTCCTCGAGCAACGAGGCGTAGAGATGGCCCTCGAGGTGGTTGACGCCGACGAAGGGCACGTCCCAGGCGAGAGCGAGCGCCTTCGCGAAGGAGATCCCGACGAGGAGCGCTCCGACAAGCCCAGGGCCGACCGTCGCGGCGACCGCGCCGACCCCGCGCCCGGGCCCGGCGCAGGCGGGGCCGGGGGTCGCGACGCCTCGGGACGCAGGCGGCATGCCCCGCTCGTCGAGACCTGCCCCGCGAAGCGCCTCGCGTGCCGCCGGGACGATCGTCCCGAGGTGCGCCCTTCCAGCGATCTCCGGCACGACACCGCCGTATTGGGCGTGGAGGTCGACCTGGCTCGAGACGATCGAGGAGTGGACCGTGCGGCCGCCCTCGACGACGGCGACGGCCGTCTCGTCGCACGACGTCTCGACGCCGAGGACGAGGGCGGGGTCCCGCACCGCCCGAGCCCCGCTCGCCGCTTGGAGCCCACTCGCCGCTTGGAGCCCGCTCGCCGACTGGAGCCCGCTCACCGACCGCCGCCCGAGCTCGCCCCCTGCGCCCCTCCGCCCGCGACGTCCCGGCCGACGTCGCGACCATCGCCGGCGCCGGGGTGGAAAAGGCCGATCTGCCGGCTGATCTCGGCGAGCCGCTCGTGGTAGCTCGGCGTGTCGACGTCGTAGGCCCACATCACGAGGCCGTCCTCGTTCACCTCCGGGTAGTAGTTCTTGCGCACGCCCGCCGGCATGAACCCGAAGCGCCGGTACAGGATCTGCGCCCCGGTGTTCGACATCCTGACCTCGAGCGTCAGCGCCTTGGCGCCGCGGTGACGAAGCTCGCAGACGAGCCGGTAGAGGAGCTGGATCCCGACGCCGCGCCGCTGCCACTCCGGAGCGACGCCGATCGTCGTCACGTGACCCTCGCCCGCGACGAGCATCGACCCCGTGTAGCCGACGACGGCGCCGTCGACCAGCGCGACGAGATAGGCGCGGTTCGCCGGCGAGGCGAGCTCGCTCATGTACAGCGCCGGCGACCAGGGACGAGGGAAGATCCGCTCCTCGATGGCGACGACGTAGCGGACGTGTCGCCTGCGCATCGGCACGATCTCCACGGCCGCGCCGTCACGCGCCTCGGGAAGGGACGGCCGGGTGCCTCGGTGCAAGCGCCGGAACATCACTGGAAGGTCGCGCCACGGGCAGCGTCGGCAGGCACCCCGGGGCCGGTCTCCGTGACGACCTCGGGGCGCGAGACCCAGTGGATCCGGGCGTCCGGCGCGCGCAGGTACGCCGCCTCGAGCTCCTCGGCGGTGACCGTCCTCCCCTCCTGCAGCCGCCGGAGCCCGAGGTCGGCGAGAGAGGCGACCGGCGGCGCGCCGAGCTCGTCGCCGGCGATGCGTGGCGGCGGGCCGCCGAGCGCCGCGACGGCGTCCACGATGGCGGCACGATGGCGGCGGGCGCCGTCGCCGACGAGCAGCGCGGGGGGGCCGAGCGTCGCCAGCTCAGCCGCGAGCGCCTCGATCCCGCCGACCCGGACGCCGCCGCCCGCCTGCCAGGCGACCTCCCCGCGGCGCATGTCGACGACCGGCACCGCGCCCGGCCCGCACCAGCGCGCCGCGTGGGCGAGCACCTCCAGGCTCGTGCAGCCGATCGTCGGCACGCCGAGGGCGAGGGCGAACCCCTTGGCCGCCGCGATGCCGACACGGATCCCGGTGAACAGGCCCGGTCCGACGTCGACGGCGATGGCGCCGACCTCGTCGAGCGGGACCGAGGCGAGCGCCGCGGCGGAGGACACCGCCGAGTGCAGCGTCTCGACGTGGCGCCGCCCCGGCCGGGTGGTGAAGGTGGCGAGAACGCCGCCTTCACCGGCGAAGGCCGCGCCGACCTCGACGGTCGCGCTCTCGAGGGCGAGCAGGATCATCGCCGGCGAAACCCTGATGAGGCAAGCCGCCCGGCGAGGCGCTCGAGCCGCTCGGCCGAGCGCGGTCCGGAGGCGCTCAGCGTGACGTCGCGTGCGTCCGGCTCCCCGTCGGTCCCGACCGGGCGCAGCTCGACGGAGAGGGCGTCGCGACCGATCAGGGGCGCGGCGATCTCGCCCCACTCGACGACGGCGATTCCGCCCTCGTCGAGGACCTCCTCGATCCCGAGCTCGGCGACCTCGCTCGGGTCGTCGAGGCGCCAGCAGTCGACGTGCGCGATCGGCGGGCGCGTCGAGTAGGTCCGCACCAGCGTGAACGTCGGGCTCGTCACCGGCTCCTGGTCGCCGAGCGCGGCGACGAGGCCCTTCACGAGCGTCGTCTTGCCCGCGCCGAGCGGCCCGGAGAGCAGGACGACGTCGCCAGCCTCGACGACCTCGGCCAGCGCCGCGCCGACGGCGGCGGTCTCGGCGGCCGAGCCGCTCCGGACGAGGACCGGGCGGCCCGGGGCGTCGTCAGGCACGGCGGAGGTCCACCTTGGCGAGGGCGGCCTTCGCACGCACGAGGTCGGCACGCATCTGGGCGACGATCACGCCTCCGCCGCGCAAGCCAGCCGCGGGGTGGAACGTCGGCACGAGTACGCCCCGTCGGAACGGGTACGACCGCCCCCGGAGGCGTGTCACCCCCTCGCTCGTCTTGAGGAGCAGTCGAGCGGCGAAGTTGCCGAGCGTGACGACGACCTTCGGGTCGATGATCTCCAGCTGCTCGGCGAGGTACGGGCTGCAGGCCTCGACCTCGTCCGGCAGCGGGTCCCGGTTGTTCGGCGGGCGGCACTTCGTGACGTTGGCGATGTAGCAGCGCTCCCGGGTCCAGCCGAGCTCCTCGAACAGAAGCCGGTCGAGCAGCTGGCCCGAGCGGCCGACGAAGGGAAGGCCCTGACGGTCCTCCTCGGCTCCCGGACCCTCGCCGACGAACATCAGCTCGGCGGCCGGATCTCCCATCCCGAACACCACCTGCGTCCGCCCGCCGGCGAGGCGGCAGCGGGTGCAGCCGGCCGCCTCGGCCGCGAGCTCCTCGAGGCTGGGCACCAGCCGATCGTAGAGCGGCCCCGGGCCAGGCGAGCGAGCCGGCGCGCCGGGTGCGTCGAGAGGGCCGGCGGCCTCTCTACGAAGGCAGGCCGAGGTAGCGCCGCGGGACGCGCGGCCCGATCCCGCAGAGGACTTCGTGGGGGATCGTGCCGAGCCGCTCGGCCCACTCCGGGACGGTGATCTCCTCCTCGGCCTGGCGCCCGATCAGGACGACCTCGTCGCCCGGCCGGACCGACGTGTCGTCCCCGAGGTCGACGAGGACCTGGTCCATCGTCACCGTGCCGGCGAGGCGCCGGCGCCTTCCCCCGATGAGCACCTCGCCGCCGGCACGCCCGTAGGCGCGGGGCACCCCGTCGTGGTAGCCGACGGGAACGACGCCGACCATCCCCGGTCGAGCGAGCTCATAGGTGCGCCCGTAGCTCGGCCGCTCCCCGGCCTCGAGGTGGCGCACGAGGTGGACCTGCGCCTTCCAGGAGAGCACCGGCCGAAGCCCCGCCGGCGACGAGGCAAGCCGGACCGGGGCCGCCCCCGCCGGGGTTGCCGGATCGCCGCCGGTGGCGGCGCGTCCCGGCCCGGGCCCGGCGCAGAGACCGAGCGAGGCGAGGCCGCCCGCGAGGTGGCGGTCGAGCACCGGCGAGGGGAGGTGGCCGTAGAGGGCGATCCCGCACCGGACGAGGTCGTAGCGGGCGGCCGGATGGGCGATCGCCCCGGCCGAGTTGGCGACGTGCAGCGTCCCGGGCGCGATGCCGGCTCCGGCGAGCTCGCCGCGCGCCTTCTCGAACCGGGCGAGCTGCTCGTCGGTGAACGGGTCGTCGGGGTCTTCGGCGACGGCGAGGTGCGTCCAGAGCCCGGCAAGCTCGAGCGCGGGGTCCGCCTCGACGGCGCGGGCGAGCTCGAGCAGCGACTCGGGATCGGCGCCGACGCGATGCATCCCGGTGTCCACCTTGAGCTGGACGGCGACGGGCCGCCCCACGCCCGCGGCGGCGCGGGAGGTCGCGGTGATCCCCTCCCGGCGGTAGAGCGTCGGCGTCAACCGCTGGCGGACCACCTCCTCGAGGGCCGGAGCGGGGGGCTCGGAGAGCAGCAGCGCCTCCCCCAAGACGCCGGCGGCACGCAACGCAACCCCTTCCTCGACGAGGGCGACCGCGACGAGGCTGGCGCCCCCCTCGACGGCTGCCTTTGCGACTTCGGGCGCCCCGTGCCCGTAGGCGTCGGCCTTCACGACGGCGCAGAGCCGCGCGGGCGCGACGAGGCGGGCGAGGAGGGCGGCGTTGTGCCGGACGGCGTCGAGGTCGACTTCGACCCACGCCGGTCGGTAGCGCGGGGGGCCGCTCACCGGCCATCCCTGGCGCCGGCCTCCGATCCGGACCCGGTTCCGGGCGCGCCGGCGCCGGCGACCCGGCTGGCCGCGGCGCGCGGTCCGATCGAGTCGAGCACGTCGGCGACGAGCCGCGGGAGATCGCCCGCAAGCAGCCCCTCTCCGCCGCCGACCGCTGCAGCGCGACCGTGCACGTGCGCCGCGAGCCCGGCCGCCTGAAGCGGCTCGAGCCCTCGCGCCAGAAAGGCGCCGATCACGCCGGAGAGCACGTCGCCGGACCCGGCGGTCGACAGCCGCGCGGAGCCCGAGCTCACGAGGAGCGCGCTGCCCCCCGGCTCGGCGACGACCGTCGGCGACCCCTTGAGAAGGACCGTCGCCCTGACCCGGCGGGCGAGGTCACGCGCCGCCGCCACCCGGTCCGGCCCCGGCCGGGCGCCGGCGAGGCGAGCGTACTCGCCGTCGTGCGGCGTGAGCACCAGCGGGGCCGTGCGCCGGTCCGCCAGGCGGGAGAGCTCGTCGGCGGAGCCGGCCACGCTGAGCCCGTCGGCGTCGACGACGACGGCGACGGGCGCTTCGGCGACCAGCCGGCGCAGCGACTCCGCCGTCTCGGGGCCCGTCCCGAGGCCCGGGCCGACGACGAGGGCTTTGCAGCGCCCGAGCTCGGCGAGCACCGCGTCCGCCCAGCCGGCTGGCGGAAGCGGCCGGGCGACGGCCTCGGTGACCGGGACCGACCCCGGGGGAACGCCCGGGGAGCCGAGGCGGAGCATCCCCGCGCCGGCGCGCCCGGCGCCGGTGGCGGCGAGGGCTGCCGCGCCGAGCATCCCGGGCGAGCCCGCCGCGACGTAGACGGCGCGGTCCCACTTGTGCCCGTCCCTCCGCCTGGGCGGGAGGAGTCGGGCGACGTCGGCGTCCTCGACGAGGGAGAGCGCACCCTGGCCGACGGGGAGCCCGATCGGCTCGACGCGCACCTCGCCGGCGTGGTCCGGCCCGGCGCCGAGCAGGAGGCCCGGCTTCAGCGCCCCGAAGGTGACGGTGCGGTCCGCCCAGACCGCCGAGGGCCCGGCCTCGCCCGTGTCGGAGTCGACGCCGCTCGGGATGTCCACGGCGAGCACCGTGGCCGGCCCGCGGCCGTCGGGTCGCTGCGGCACAGCGGGTGCGCGGTAGCTCCCGCGAAAGCCCGTCCCGAAGGCGGCATCGACGACGAGGTGGCAGGCGGGCAGCGCGACCGGGCCCGTTCCGGAGGCAGCGCCGGGATCGACCCCGGCGGCGGGAGGGAGCACGACCACCCGGGCGCCCCGGCGCTCGAGCAAGCCGGCGGCGATCCGGCCGTCGTCGCCGTTGTGGCCCTTGCCGGCGACGACGACGACCCGCCGGCCGTAGGCACCGCCGAGCATCGACAGCGCGGCGTGCGCCGCGGCGGTGCCGGCGCGCCGGACGAGGACCTCGACGCCGACCTCGCGTCCCGCGAGGGCGTCGACCTCGGCCATCTCGGCGCGGGTGAGCACCGGCCTCATCGCGTCACCACGACCGCCCCGGCGAGGTCCGCCGTGTGCGTCAGCGAGACGTGCCAGGCGGTGACGCCGAGCCGCTCCGCCAGCTCCGCCGCGCGGCCGCTCGTCCGGAGATGCGGGGCGCCACTTGCGGAGCGCAGCACCTCCACCTCGGCGAGGGCGATGCCACCGAGGCCGACGCCGAGCGCCTTCATCGCCGCCTCCTTGGCGCAAAAGCGCGCCGCCAGCCCTGGGACCGGATCGCTGCGCCGGGCGAGATCCGCGCGCTCGGCGTCGGAGAAGACGCGCTCGAGGATCCCCGGCCTGCGCTCGAGCACCCGGCGGAAGCGCTCGACGTCGACGGCGTCGATGCCGAGGCCGATCACTCGACCGTGACGACCTTGGCGAGGTTGCGCGGCCGGTCGACGTCGTTGCCCCGCGCACGGGCGACGGCGTAGGCGAAGCACTGCAGCGGCACGACGGCGACGACCGGCGAGACGAGCTCGTCCGTCGCCGGGACGGGGAGCACGCCGTCGAGGAGCCTCGCCGCCTCCTTGTCGCCCTCCTCGGCGACGCCGAGCACCGTCGCGCCCCTGGCGCGCATCTCCTCGACGTTCGCCATCACCTTCTCCCACAGCGACGTGCGCGTCGCCACGACGACCACGACGGCGCCGGGCTCGATCAGCGAGATCGGGCCGTGCTTCATCTCCCCCGCCGGGTACGCCTCGGCCCGGACGTAGGCGAGCTCCTTCAGCTTGAGCGCGCCTTCGAGGGCGACCGGAAGGCCGAGGCGACGCCCGAGGTAGTAGAAGTCCTTGCTTCCGGCGAACCTCCGGCCGAGGGCGCCGTAGTCGTCCGCTCGCGCGAGCACGCGCTCGAGGGCGCCGGGCAGGGCGAGGATCTCGTCGGCGAGGCGCTCAGCCTCTGCAGGCAAGAGCGACGCTCGTGCCCGGGCGAGGTGGAGGGCGAATGCCTCGAGCATCGCCAGCTGGGCGACGTGGCTCTTGGTCGAGGCGACGCCGATCTCCGGCCCGGCACGGGTGTAGAGGACACCGTCTGCCTCGCGGGCCATGACGGAGTCGACCACGTTCGTGAGGGCGACGACCCGCGCGCCGCGCCGGCGAGCCTCGCGCATCGCATGGAGGCTGTCGACGGTCTCGCCGGACTGGCTCACCGCGATCGCCAGCGTGCCGTCGGCGAGCACGGGCTCGCGGTAGCGGAGCTCGCTCGCGATCTCGGCCTCCGCCGGAAGTCGCGTCCAGCGCTCGACGGCGTGGCGGGCGACGAGGCAGGCGTGGTAGCTCGAGCCGCACCCGACGAGGAGCACCCGGCGGACGCCGCGGAGCTCGTCGTCGTCCAGGCCGAGCTCCTCGATCTCCGTCCCGCCGCCGGGATGCACCCGTCCGAGCAGGGTGTCGGCGACGGCCCGGGGCTGCTCGTGGATCTCCTTCGACATGAAGTCCGGGTAGCCGCCCTTCAGAGCCCGGTCGACGCTCCAGGCCACGTCCACCCGGCTCGGCTCGACGCGGCGGCCGTCGAGGTCGGACACGACGAGCCGGCCCGGCGCCACCTCGGCGACCTGGTCGTCCTCAAGGGCGTAGAGCTGGCGGGTCGTCGACAACGCGGCGGCGACGTCGGAGGCGACGACGCCGGCCTGCGCCGTCGTGCCGACGATGAGGGGCGAGGTGCGCCGCGCCGCGACGACGACGTCGGGCTCGGCGACGTGCACGAGCGCGATGGCGAAGTCGCCCCGCACGGCGCGCAGGCAGCGGCGGACCGCCTCGGTGAGGCTTGCGCCGGTGGCGACCTCGGTCTCGACGAGGTGGGCGAGGACCTCGGTGTCGGTGTGCGAGGCGCGCGTGTGCCCCGCCTCCTCGAGCCGGTCGGCGAGCTCGCGGTAGTTCTCGATGATCCCGTTGTGGACGACGGCGACCCGGCCCGAGCAGTCGAGGTGCGGGTGGGCGTTCTGCTCGGTCGGCGCGCCGTGGGTCGCCCAGCGGGTGTGTCCGAGGCACGCTCTCAGCCCCTTGGGCGCGCCGTCCACCTCGCCGCGCAGCCGCCCGATGGAGCCCCCGTGCCCGGCGGCTCGCACGCGCCAGAGGGCGCCCTCTGCCGCGTCGACCCCGACGATGCCCGCCGAGTCGTAGCCGCGGTACTCGAGCAGCTCGAGGCCCTCAAGGACGGCGGCGAGGGTGTCGCTCGCCCCGGTCACACCGATGATCCCGCACATGGCGCGAGGCTACCGAACGGCCGGGTTTCGCCGGGGCCAGGAGCGGTCGGCCCCGGCTGAGGTCAGGAGAGCCCGGAGCCCGGAGCGTCCGGCTCCCCGGCGACCCTCGCCGTCACCGGGCGTCCGGGTCCCCGCCGCCGAGCTCGCGCCGGACGACCCCGGCGAGGCGCTCTACGGCCGACACGGCGTGCTCGGCGCTCTCCGCCTCGACCATCACCCGCACCGCCGCTTCCGTGCCGCTGGCCCTGAGCAGCACACGCCCGGCCGAGCCGAGCAGGGCCTCGACGGCGCTCACCTCGGCCCAGATCGCCGAGGCGGCCGTCAGCCGTCCAGGCTCGGCGACGGGCACGTTGCGCAGCAGCTGGGGAATGCGCGCCATAGCGCCGGCGGCGAGCTCGTGCAGCGGTCGCCCTGCCCGCGAGATCAGCTCGAGGAGCTTGAGCGCGGTGAGGATGCCGTCGCCCGTCGTCGCCTCCCGCCGGAACACGATGTGCCCGGACTGCTCGCCGCCGAGCACGAGGCCGTGGGTCTCGAGCGCGTCGGCGACGTGGCGGTCGCCGATCGGCGTCTCGACGAGCCGGATCCCCCGGCCCTCCAGGGCGCGGCGCAGCCCGAGGTTGCTCATCACCGTCGCGACGACGCCGTCGCCGTCGAGGAGGTGCCGCTCGTGCAGGTCGAAGGCGAACAGGGCGAGCAGCTGGTCGCCGTCGACGACCTCGCCGCGGCTGTCCAGGGCGATGAGCCGGTCGGCATCGCCGTCGAAGCAGATCCCGACGTCCGCGCCCTCGGCGACGACCCGGGGCCCGAGCGCCGCGGCGTGCGTCGAGCCGCACCGCTCGTTGATGTTCGTCCCGTCGGGCTCGGCGGCGACGACGACGGCGTCGACCTCGAGGCGGGCGAGCACCTCCGGCGCGACCGGGCTCGCCGCCCCGTTGGCGCAGTCGCAGACGACCCTCAGCCGCCGCGAGCCGAGCTCTACCGACCCGGCGAGGTGCTCGAGGTAGGCGCGGGCCAGCGAGCCGTCGGGGACGAGGGCGCCCACGCCGGGCCCCGCCGGCGCCGGTCGGTGCCCGGCATGGTCGCCGGTGAGTATCCGGTCGAGCTCGTCCTCGACGGCGCGCTCGGTCGAGTCGGGGAGCTTCGTCCCCTGCGGCGAGAGCAGCTTGATCCCGTTGTCGGCGAAGGGGTTGTGCGAGGCGGAGATCATCGCCCCGGGCAGGCCGTTGGCGGCGGCGAGCCAGGCGAGCCCCGGTGTCGGGATCACGCCGACATCGACGACGCGCGCCCCCTCGGAGGCGAGCCCGGCGGCGAGGGCGCTCTCGAGCATCGGCCCGGAGCGCCGGGTGTCCCGGCCCACGAGGAACTCGGCCCCCGGCAGCTGCCGCGCCGCCGCCCGCCCGAGGGCCAGCGCCAGCTCGGGCGTCAGCTCGACGTTGGCGACGCCGCGGATGCCGTCGGTGCCGAAGCGGAGCGCCACGTGGCTCAGCGCTTCGAGTACTGCGGAGCCTTGCGCGCCTTCTTCAGCCCGTACTTCTTGCTCTCCTTCTCACGCGCGTCACGCGTCAGCAGCCCGGCCCGCTTCAGGCCCGGCCGCAGCTCGGGGTCGGCGGCGACGAGACCGCGCGCGATCCCGAGGCGCAGCGCCCCCGCCTGGCCGGCGAAACCGCCGCC
>DAHVLW010000269.1:0-8552 GCA_027320205.1 Acidimicrobiaceae bacterium | reverse complement strand
GGTCCTCTACACCCTGCCGGCGGTGCTCCTTTTCGTGCCCGTCCAGCGCAAGGTCGTCTCCGGCCTCGCCTCGGGCGCGGTGAAGGGATGACGGGGCGAGAGGGCGCCGCGCCCTCCGGGGCCGCGGCCCGGATCCCCAAGTACTACGTCGTCAAGCAGGAGCTCCTCCGCCGGATCGAGGAGCTCTCGCCCGGTCTGGCGCTGCCGGCGGAGCGGGAGCTGAGCATCGAGCTCGCGACCTCCCGCACGACCGTGCGCCAGGCGCTCCAGGAGCTGACCGTCGAGGGGCGCCTCCAGCGGGTCCGCGGCAGCGGCACCTTCGTCGCCGAGCCGAAGCTCGCACAGGCGCTCCAGCTCACGAGCCACACCGAGGACATGCGGGCCCAGGGCCTCGAACCGGGGTCACGGCTGCTGCACCTCGGCGACGTCGCGGCCGACGACGTGCTCGCCGCCCACCTCGACATCCCGGTCGGGGCGAAGGTGCTGCGGATCGAGCGCCTGCGCCTGGCGAACGGCGAGCCGATGGCCGTCGAGACGACACACCTCGCCGCGGGCCGCTTCCCTCGCCTGCGCGGCCACCTCGAGCGCTCCGGGTCGCTCTACGCCGTGCTCTCGGAGCACTACGGCGTGCACCTCGCCGCAGCCGAGCAGACGATCGAGACGGTGCTCGCCGGGCCGCACGAGGCCGGGGTGCTCGGCACCGAGGTGGGCGCCCCCGTGCTCCTGCTCTGCCGGCACAGCCTCGACGAGGAGGGCCGACCCGTCGAGTACGTGCGCAGCTACTACCGGGGCGACCGCTACAAGTTCGTCGCCTGGCTGAGCAGGCCGGGCTGGCCGGAGGGGCGCCGGCTCGATGGCGTCGCGCGCGGCAACGGGGGCGAGCCGGCCTTCGTCATCGACGCCCGCAGGTGAGCGGGCTGCGCTCGAGCGGAGCCGTCCTCGCCCTCGACGTCGGAGGGACCTTCGCCAAGGGCGCCGTCGTCGCTCCGGACGGCACGCTGCTCCACGAGGCGCGCGCGCCGACCGGAGCGGGGTCGGCCTCGACGCGGCCGGATGGCGTCGCCGCCGTGCTCGACTCCCTCGTCGACGACCTCGCCGCCCGAGCCGTTGCCGAGACGGGGCAGTCGCCGCTCGCCGCCTGCGTCGCCGCGCCCGGCGTCGTCGACCCCGTCGCCGGGGTCGTCCGCTTCTCGGCCAACATCGCCTGGTCCGACGTGCCGCTTCGCGACCGGGTCGCCGCCCGCCTCGGCACGCCGGTGCGCGTGGTCCACGACGTGCGCGCCGCCGCGCTCGCCGAGGCGAGGCTCGGGCGAGGGCGCACGTGCGCCGACTTCGTCTTCGTCGCGATCGGCACGGGCATCGGCGGCGCTCTCGTGCTCGGCGGAGCCCCCTACGACGGGGCGCACGGCCTGGCGTGCGAGATCGGGCACCTGGTCGTCGACCCGGGTGGCGAGGCCTGCGGGTGCGGATCGGCCGGCTGCCTCGAGACCGTCGCTTCCGCCGCGTCGATCGCCCGCCGCTACCTGGCGCGCGCCGCCGGCACGGAGGCCGGCGGCACCGGGGTCGACGCCGCCGAGGTGTTCCGCCGCGCCGGGAGAGGGGACGAGACCGCCGCCGGGGTGCTCGCCGAGGCGTTCGAGGCGCTCGCGGCGGCAGTCGCGGCCTGCCAGACCTTCGCCGACGTCGAGCTCTTCGTGCTCGGCGGCGGACTGTCGCTCGCCGGGGAGGGCGTCCTCGCGCCGCTCGTCCGGCGGCTCGCAGGGAGGCTCGGCTTCCGCCCCGTCCCTCGCGTCGAGGCGAGCACGCTCGGGAGCCGCGGCGGCTGCGTCGGCGCCGGGATCTGTGCCTGGGAGCTGGTCAGCCGGCGCCGATCACCGGGTGGATGGCCGCCAGCCGCTCGAGCAACGCCGAGCCGGCAGCGACGAGCAGGGCAGCCACCGTGAGGAATGGGCCGAACGCAGGCAGGCCGGCGTGCTGGAGGACCGCCCCGGCGAGGGCCGCCGTGGCCGAGCCGCCGACGCTCGCGGCGCCGACCTGCCAGCCGATCACGCGCTGGGCGCCGACCGCTCCCACGCGAGCCGGCGTGAGCGCGACGAGCGCCGGGAACACCGGGGCAAGCGCGCCGCCGACGACGCCGATCCCGACGATCGCCAGGGCCGGTCCGGGCTCCCACCAGACGAGGGCGGCGCCGGCGAGCGCGGCGAGGGTCCCGGTGCGGACGAGCAGGAGCGGGGAGGGCGATCGGCGGGGGACCGCCACGGCCAGCCGCACCGCGGTGAGCGCGCCCCAGTAGAGGAAGACGACGGCGCCCGCGCCGGCAGCGCTGAGCCCGAGAGGCCCGCGCGCGTAGGTCGCGCTCCATTGACCGGCGCTCACCTCGAGCCCGGTGTAGACGAAGAAGAGCGCCATCCCGACGGCGACGACGAGCCTGGGGCCGTGCGGGCTGCCGCCGTGCGGCGCGCCTTGCTCGTCGGGCGCGAGCGGTCCCGGCTGGGCTCGTCGCGATGCCTGCCGGCCGCCAGGTCCGGCCTCCTGCACCGGGTGCCCGTGCAGAGGGCTCTCCTGCGCGGAGCCCTCGCGCCAGCGGGCCCGGGTCGTCCACCACCCGGCGGCGAGGGCGAGGTCCGCCGCGAGCAGCAAGGCGTATGCCCCGCGCCAGGAGGAGAGGAGGAGAGCACCCGTGACGACGAGCGGCCCGAGGGCCGTGCCGACGCCGTACGCGCCGTGGAGCAGGTTGAGCAGCCGGGTGCGGCCGGCGACGGCCGTGACGGCGTTCAATCCGCTGTCGATCGCGCCTCCCGCGGCCCCGATCAGCCCGGCGGCGACGACGACGACCCACCAAGTCGGCGAGACGACGAGCAGCGTGCCGGCGACGGCGCCGAGTGTCCCGGCAGCGGCGAGGACTGTCCCGGCGCTGAGCCGCCGCAGCGCGGCGGCGACCGTCACGGAGGTGACGAGCCCCCCGGCGGTCGCGGCGAGCAGGACGATCCCGAGCTCGCCCAGCGGCTGGTGGAACGTGCGGCGCAGCGCCGGCCATGCGGTGCCCCACATCCCGTTGGGAAGGCCGAGCGCGACGAAGCTCCCGACCGACAGCGTCGCCTGGGAGCGAGGCGGGCGGCTCAGCCGAGCTCGCGCTCCGGCGGCGCCGCCGTGAAGATCACCGTCTGGTAGGCGACGTACTTGGCGACCCAGAGCGCGAAGTTCACGAGGATGAAGACCGCGCCGAGCAGCACCAGCTTGAGGAGGTGGTGCGCGTGGTCGGCGTCGGCGATCGCGCCCGTTGCGACCGTCGAGATCGCCCAGCTCAGGATCGATGTGACCCAGTAGAGGAATGCCTGGCGTGCCGGCCGTCGGCGGTCTGCCTCGGGCCAGATCCAGTAGCGGGAGAGCAGGTAGGAGGGGATGGCTCCCGCGAGGTTGGCGATGAGCACCGCGAGGGTCGCCCCGAGCGAGGTCTCGGCATCGACGACGATGAGGGCCAGCTCGCTGATCGCGAGCGAGACGACGGACGTGGCGGCGTAGCGCACGAGCTTGCGAACGTCGCGGCCGGAGGCGGCGCCGCCGAGCACCTTCGAGGCAGCGGCGACGAGCAGGTCTTCGAACCTCTCGGCCGCCGAGAGGTGGCCGGCTCCCCTGCCGGCGCCACCTCGGACGTGGAGTCGAGCGGGTCGCGCCGGCGCCGTCGTGTCCTCCAGGCCGAGCCCTTTCGTCGGGTGCCGGCCGATGCCGGCTTCGCCCGACCCTTCTTCGGACCGCTCGCCCAGCTCGTCCTGTCTCGCTGCCATCTCGCGTCGGTCCCCGTAGGTCGGGCGCCCGTCCCTACGTGGGCGCAGCTCAGCGCGGCGAAGCGACGGGGTCGCCACCACATCCGTCGCCGCGACCAACCACGCCGGCACGGTGCGACCCCGCGGGACTCAGCCCCGCGGGCGCATCTTCGGAACGGGACGACTATAGGCGAGGCAATCGGGGCCGCGCCGGGTATTGGCGGGGGTCTTCCGGCCGCGCCGGGCGCACGGCGGCGCTGCCGCCGTAATGCTACGTGTGTAAGTTAAGCTGCCCCGCCGATGCCTCACGTCCACCGGGCTGGCGCCGGTCGGACCAGTCCTTCCGAGAGAGCACCGATCCTGCTCTCCTCCCTCTCCTCCCGAGCCGCCATCGGCGCAGGTCGCGCGCTCGGGTCGTTCGCGGCGCGCCTCTGCCGCTTCGGCGAGCTCCTGGCGGGAGGCTCCCGCGCCGGCGGGCGGGTCGGTCTGGCGGCCGAGCTCCGCCGGGCGCTCGAGGACGGTGAGTTCTTCCTCGTCTACCAGCCGACGTTCGACCTGGCCGGGATGGAGGTCTCGGGGGTCGAGGCCCTCTTGCGCTGGAGGAGCCCTACCGGCGTCGTCGCGCCAGGCGAGTTCGTCCCCGAGCTCGAACGTTCCGGGCTCATCGTCTCGGTCGGCCGCTGGGTGCTCGGGGAGGCGTGCCGCCAAGGCGCAGCGTGGCGGGCCGGCGGCCGGGACGTGCCCGTGTCCGTCAACGTCTCGGCGTGCCAGCTCGGCGAGCCGTCCTTCGTCGAGGACGTGCGCCGGGTGCTGCGTGCGAGCGGCTTTCCTCCGGCGCTGCTCACGCTCGAGATCACCGAGACAGCGATCCTCGCCGACACCGAGCGCAGCGCGGCCCAGCTCGAGGCGGTGCGGCGCCTCGGCGTGCGCATCGCGGTCGACGACTTCGGCACCGGGTACTCGTCGCTCGCCCATCTCCAGCTCTTCCCGGTCGACGCCTTGAAGATCGACCGGAGCTTCGTCTCGGACATGCTCAGCGGCCGCGAATCCGGAGCGCTCGTCCACACCCTCGTCCAGCTCGGCAAGGCGCTCGGCATCGAGACGCTGGCCGAGGGGATCGAGGAGCGTTCCCAGCTCACCCATCTCCAAGGGGAGGAGTGCGCTACCGGCCAGGGGTTCCTTCTCGCCGAGCCGCTCCAGGCAGACGAGCTTGAGGTCTTCCTCGCCCGCTGGGGCACGCATCCCGCCGTGCTCGGCACGCCCTAGGCGGGGCGCGGCGTCCCGCGGTACCGTCGGCGCGTGCACGCCGAGCTCGCCCCTCAAGACGGTGCCGACGGGGATGCGCAAGGTCAGGGCGCAGCGGATGGCATCGGGCTCGGCGGCGACGGTCAGGGGGGGCTTCCGGGGATCGACCGAAGCGTGGTGCGGCTCTTCGCCCTCGTCGGAGAGGCTGCGGCGGGTGCGACCCACGCACTCGTGACCGGCGACCGCGATGCGGCGCGCGAGCTCGTACGCCGGGATGACGTGATCGACGCCCTGTACCACGAGCTCGACGAGCGGGTGCAGTCCGAGCTCGTCGCGGGCGACGTCGACCCCGAGCGCCGGCGCTACCTCGTCTCGCTCGTGCGCATGCTCCCCGAACTGGAGCGCAGCGGCGACCTCGCCGAGCACGTCGCGCAGCGGGCCGTGCGCCCGATCGCCGTCGAGATGTCGCCGAGGTCCCGGGGGCTCGTCGAGCGCATGGGCGAGGTCGCGTCGCAGATGTGGACGCTCGCCGCCGACGCCTTCGGCGACCGGGACCCGGCGGCTGCGACGCGGATGGTCCAGCTGGACGACGAGATGGACGACCTGCACGCCGCCTTCATCGCCGAGATCGTCGGCTCAGGCGTCCCGACCCAGGTCGCGATCGAGCTCGCGCTGATCGGCCGGTTCTACGAGCGGCTGGGCGACCACGCCGTCAACCTGACCCGTCACGTCCCCGGGCGCCCGGCAAGGTAGCCGCGGGCCCGCGGGCCGCCGCGGGCTCAGAACCAGTGGAACCAGGGATGGCCGTGGCGCCAGATGACGACGAAGACCTTGCCGACGATGTTCGAACGCGGCACGAATCCCCAGTACCTGCTGTCGTAGGAGTCGCCACGGCAGTCGCCGAGGACGAAGTAGTCGTCGCGCGGGATCGTCGTCCGCTTGATCCCGAAGTCGCGCTGGTAGCAGGCGCCCGCGAGGCGGGGCAGCCACGGCTCGGCGAGCACGTGCGTCCTGCCGTGCTCCTCGACGAAGATCGTGTCGCCGCGGGACCAGATGGTCTGCCCCGGCATGCCGACGACGCGCTTCACGAGGTCTTTGATGCCCGGTGAGCTGTCTGCCGGCGTCTTGTGGAAGACGATGATGTCGCCGGGATGGATGTTGTCGCGCACCCAGGGGAGCTTGTCGACGAGCATCCGGTCCCCGACCTCGAGGGTCGGGATCATCGAGCCGGAGGGGACGAAGAAGGTCTCGACGACGAACGCCCTCAGGCAGACGGCGACGACCGCGGCGAGGACGAGCACCGCGGCCCACTCGAGCAGGTGACGACGCCGTCGGTTGGGTCGGGCCACGGTCGGCCGCTCGGGCGCGCCGGCGGCGCGCGGCTCCAGCGTCGTCGACATGGCTGGACAGGCTAGATGCTCCGGGCTTGCAGCTCCCGTCGCCCGGGGGCTTGCGCCGTGCCGACCCTCCCCGTCACCGTCCGTGAGTGCAGCTCCCGGCGCTCGCGGGGCTCGCGCTAGAGGTCGAGCGGCGAGTGAGTAGTAGGATCACTCTCCGTAAGCAGGTGTCGGCGCGGGACGCCGGTGGCCGGGGCGCCGCGAGGCCGTCGGCGCTGGGCGCCCCGGCCCTGGCTTGGCGACGGAGGGTCTCGTGGAGGCGGCGCAGGTGACCGAGCCGACCCGGGATCCAGTCACCGGCCTTCCCAACCTGTCGAGCCTCGTCGAGCGCATCCAGGAGCTGCAAGCGCTGGAGCGGTCGGCCAGGGGCCCGCGGCGCAGCCATCTCTCCGACCGGCTGCTCGTCGTCGTGAGCCTGGCGACGGCGCCCGACCGCCACGCCAGCCTGTTTCTCCGGGCTCGGACCGCGGCGCTGCTGAGGTCGGCCTTTGGCGACGAGGAGGTGATCGCCGTGCTGAGGCCCGGGCTGTTCGCCGTGCTGGCGCGCGACCGGGCCGATCTCGCCGCCGAGAGGAGCTTCCTCGCCACGGTGCTCGAGGAGTTCGACGTCGACGCCCGCGTCTGGACCGAGCGGATCCCCGTCGACGGCCCGAGCACGGCGAGCCTCTTCTCCTCGCTCCTCCTGGCCGGCGACTGGGTGCCGGAGTAGGCCCGCGAACAGCAGCGGGCGGACGGCCGAGCCTTGCGGGGGACGAGGCGGGGACGTAGCTTCTGAGCAGCGTCGCGCCTGGTGGTGGTCGAGATGACCCACGAGCAGATCGGTGGTGGGCTCCCCGAGCCGGTCGCGCCGCGCTGCACAGACCGTCACCCCGCGTGCCGCGGCGTGGCAATCGGCTCGAGCCGGGAACCGGGAGCGGCGCGTCTCGTCGCGCCCCCCGAGGGCGGCTGGGCCGTGCGCTGAGCTGCAGGTCGGGCGGGAATCGTCGAAGGGGGAGATGGGCCCATGGCCGCGGAGCGAGAGACAGAGGTCCCGGAGGCGCAGATCGCAGTCCACTGGCGCGAGGAGGGGTACGTCTACCCGCCCGCGAAGTTCATCGGGCAGGCGAACGCCTCCGATCCGGCGATCCTCGAGCGCTTCCGGGAGGACCGGTTCCCCGACTGCTTCAAGGAGTACGCCGACCTGCTCAGCTGGGACGAGTACTGGCACACGACGCTCGACACCTCGAACCCTCCCTTCTGGAAGTGGTTCGTCGGTGGCAGGCTGAACGCCTCGTACAACTGCGTCGACCGCCATGCAGCCGTCCGCCCCAACCAGGCGGCGCTCATCTGGGTGCCCGAGCCCGAGGAGGAGCGCACGGAGTCGATCACCTACCAGGAGCTGTACCGCAGGGTGAACGAGCTGGCGGCGCTGCTCCGGGACTTCTGCGGCGTCCGGACCGGGGACCGTGTCACCTTCCATCTGCCCATGGTCCCCGAGCTGCCGGTCGCGATGCTCGCCTGCGCGAGGCTCGGCGTCATCCACTCACAGGTCTTCGGGGGCTTCTCGGGCGCCGCGTGCGGGGGTCGCATTGCCGACTCGCAGAGCAGGATCCTCGTGACGATTGACGGCTACTACCGCAACGGCCAGCTCGTCGACCACAAGGTGAAGGCCGACGAGGCGATCGCACGTGCCAAGGAGGAGGGGGCCGAGGTCGACAAGGTCCTCGTCTTCCGCCGCCACGCCGGCCAGTACGCTTCCGCCAGCCCGATGGTCGAGGGGCGTGACTTCTTCGTCGACGAGATCATGCAGGATTACCGCGACACGCTCGTCGAGCCGGTGTCGATGCCAGCGGAAGCGCCGCTGTTCATCATGTACTCGAGCGGCACGACGGGGCGGCCCAAGGGCTGCCAGCACTCGACGGGCGGCTACCTCGCCTACGTCGCAGGGACGTCGAAGTACTACCAGGACATCCACCCCGAGGACACCTACTGGTGCGCCGCCGACATCGGGTGGATCACCGGCCACTCCTACATCGTCTACGGGCCGCTTGCGCTCGGGACGACGAGCGTGATGTACGAGGGGGTGCCGACCTACCCCGATGCGGGCCGCCCGTGGAGGATCGCCGAGCGGCTCGGGGTGAACATCTTCCACACCGCGCCCACGACC
>DAHVLW010000249.1:0-6875 GCA_027320205.1 Acidimicrobiaceae bacterium | reverse complement strand
ACCGCCCCCGCCCCCTGCGCCGCCTTCTCCCGTCGTCGGTGAGGGCGCGCCCGACGTCGACGGCGGGGGATCGGCGAACGGCGACGGGAGGACCTTCGTGACCAGCGCCAACGGGGCGCGTGCCGCCCTGCTCTCGCCGGTCGTGCGGCGCCTGATCAACGAGCACGGGCTCGACCCGTCGGAGATCCCCGGGACTGGGCTCGGCGGGCGGATCACCCGCGAGGACGTGACGCGCTACATCGACACCCGGCAGGCGGGCGCCGCGGCGACGCTCGCCGGCTCGAGCGGCAGCTCGGTCTCCGCGCCGGCCGTGGCGCAGGCCGCGGCTTCCGAGCTGCGCGCGACCGCCGGGTCGGCGGCCCTCGAGGCTCCGGCTGCGTCCCGACATTCGCGCGTCGAGCCCGCCGGGCCGCCTCCCGCGGCGCGCCCGGGGGCAGACGCCCCGGCGGAGTCGCGCGCTCCCGTGCTCGCCCACGGCAATGCCATCGCGGCCCCCGCTCCGGGCGTGCAGACGCCCGCCATCTCCGCGCCGCCGCCGCCGCTCGGCCCGAGGGACGAGGTCGTTCCCTTCTCCGGGATCAGGAGGATCACGGCCGAGCACATGGTGCGGTCGAAGGCGACCTCGGCGCACACCCTCGTCTCGATCGAGGCGGACTTCGAGAACGTCGAGCGGGTGCGCCGGGCCGAGCGGGAGCTGTTCAAGGCGGACGAGGGCATGAGCCTGACCTACCTGCCGTTCATCGCCCGCGCGGTCGTCGACGTGCTGCGGGACTACCCGAACCTCAACTCCTCCGTCGGCGACAACGCCCTGATCGTGCACAAGGACGTCCATCTCGGCATCGCCGTCGACCTCTCCCGGGAGGGCTTGATCGTCCCCGTCCTGCACAACGCCGACGGCCAGAGCCTCCGCGGCCTCGCGCGCTCGATCGCCGACCTCGCGACGCGTGCCCGCTCGCGCACCCTCTCAGCGGACGACATCGCCGGCGGGACCTTCACGATCTCGAACCCCGGGCCCTACGGCACGTTCATGACCTACCCGATCATCGCCCAGCCGCAGGTGGCGATCCTTTCGACCGACGGGGTGAAGCGCAAGCCCGTCGTCGTCCCGACCGGCGACGGCGGCGAGTCGATCGCCATCCACTCGGTCGGGATGCTCGCCCTCGTCTTCGACCATCGGGCGGTCGACGGCGCATACGCGGCGGCGTTCCTGCACGACCTCGCCGAGGTGATCGCGACCCGGGACTGGTCCGCCGAGCTGTAGGGAGCGGGTCGTGCGGCAGGAGCGGCGATGAGCGGTCGGGTGATGAGGGTCCGCTGGCTCGGGCGCGTCCACTACCGTGACGCCCTCGCGCTCCAGCACGCCCTGCACCACCGCGGGCAGGAGGAGCACCTCCTCCTGCTCGAGCACCCGCACGTCTACACCCTCGGCGTCCGGGCGCGCCCGGAGCACGTGCTCGAGGACCCCTCGCTTTCCGGCGCCGAGCTCGTGCGGGCCGATCGCGGGGGCGACGTCACTTACCACGGGCCGGGCCAGCTCGTCGGCTATCCCGTGGTGTCCGTCGCGATGGGCCCTGGCGCCATCCCGCGCTACGTGCACGCCGTGGAGCAGCTCGTCATCGACGCCCTCTCCGACCTCGGGCTCGGGGGAGCGGGTCGCGTCGAGGGCCTCCCTGGCGTCTGGCTCGACCCCGGCGGCGCCGCCCGCAAGATCTGCGCCGTCGGGGTGCGCGTCTCGCGCGGCCGGGCGATGCACGGCTTCGCGCTGAACGTCTCGCCGGACCTGTCGATGTTCGCCCGCATCGTGCCCTGCGGCATCTCCGACCGGCCGGTCACCTCGCTCGCCGCCGAGGGGCTGGCCGTCTCGACGGGCGACGTCGTCGACGCGATCGTCCGCAACGCGCCTCGCCTCCTCGAGGGCGCCGGCTACGGTGGGCCGGTGCTCGTCGAGCGCCAGGACGCCTCGGGCACGGCGCACGGCCCGGCGGAGGCGCCGCGCCGCGCCCTCGAGCGCCGCCTCGCCCTCGCCGGCGTCGACCCGGCGGGCGGGCTGTCGATCGGCGCCCGCAAGCCGCCGTGGCTGCGGGTGGCAGCGCGCATGGGCGAGGGGTACCTCTCGATCGGCAAGACGATGCGCGGCCTCGGGCTCGTCACCGTGTGCGAGGAGGCGGGCTGCCCGAACATCTACGAGTGCTGGGCCGATGGCACGGCGACGTTCATGATCAACGGGGAGCGCTGCACCCGCTCCTGCGGCTTCTGCCTCGTCGACACCCGCCGGCCGCGCCCGCTCGACGCCGACGAGCCTGAGCGGGTCGCCGAGGCAGTCGCACGCATGCGCCTCGCCCACGCCGTCGTGACGGCGGTGGCCCGTGACGACCTGCCCGACGGCGGCGCCGCGGCCTTCGCCGCGACGATCGCCGCGGTCAGGCGGCATCGCCCGGGGACGACCGTCGAGGTGCTGGTCCCGGACTGCAAGGGCGATCCCGAGGCGCTCCGGGCGATCTTCGAAGCTCGGCCCGACGTCCTCAACCACAACCTCGAGACGGTGCTCCGGCTCCAGCGCGCCGTGCGCCCCCAGGCGTCCTACGCGCGCAGCCTGGCGGTCCTCGGGCGCGCCGCAGCCGCCGGGCTCACGGTGAAGTCGGGGATGATCCTCGGCATGGGTGAGACGGTCGAAGAGGTGCACGGCGCGCTCGCCGACCTGCGCTCCGTCGGCGTCGAGATCCTGACGCTCGGCCAATACCTGCGGCCTTCGGCATCGCACCTGCCCGTCGCCCGCTGGTGGGCCCCGGACGAGCTCGCGGCGCTCCGGCAGCTCGCGCTCTCGATGGGCTTCGCCCACGTCGAGGCGTCCCCCCTCGCCCGCTCGAGCTACCACGCCCGCCAGGCCGTGTCGGCTGCCTCCGGCCCGACGGCCTCGATCGCGTGACGCCCGCCGCGAAGCCGGGGGCCGGCGACGGGCGGAGCGTCGCGGACGCCGCCTTGGCCCGGGTGGCCCGCATGGCCCGTGCACGGAGGGCGATGGGCGAGCGTGGCGTCGAGGTCCTGCTGTGCTCGCTCGGCGCCGACCTTCCCTGGCTGACGGGCTACGAGGCGATGCCGCTCGAGCGGCCGACCGTCCTCGTCCTGCCGGCCGACGATACCGCCACGCTCGTCGTGCCGGGGCTCGAGGCGCCCCGGGTGCGCGAGGACCCCACCCTGTTCGAGCTGCGGCCGTGGTCGGACGGCGAGGATGCCGTCGAGATAGTCGCCGGCCTCGTCGGGCGCCGGACCCGCCTCGCCGTCTCGGACCGTTCCTGGGCGGCCCTCCTGCTCGGGCTGCAGGCGGCGCGGCCCTCCGCGACCTGGTGCACGACGTCGTCGGTCCTCGGGGGGCTCCGGGCGGTGAAGGACGCGGCGGAGATCGCCGTCCTCACGGCGGCCGCCGAGGCCGCCGACCGGGTCGCTGCGGCGCTGCTCGCCGGTGAGGTCCCGCTCCTCGGGCGGAGCGAGACAGAGGTCGCGGCAGACCTCTCGGCCCGGCTCGTCGCCGAGGGCCACGCCCGCGTCGACTTCGCGATCGTGGCGAGCGGTCCGAACGCCGCCAGCCCCCACCACGAGCCCACAAGTCGACGGATCGACCCGGGCGAGGCCGTCGTCTGCGACTTCGGAGGCACCTTCCGGATCGGCGACGAGCCCGGCTACTGCTCGGACACGACGCGCACGGTCGTCACCGGCGAGCCGCCCGCCGGGCTCGCCGAGCTCTACTCCGTGCTCCAGGCCGCCCAGGCGGCGGCGGTCGCCGCCGTCGCGCCGGGGATCGCCTGCGAGGAGATCGACCTCACCGCGCGGCGGATCATCGTCGAGGCGGGCCACGGGGAGCACTTCATCCACCGCACCGGCCACGGCATCGGCATGGAGGTGCACGAGGACCCCTACATCGTCGAGGGGAACTCGACGCCGGTCGAAGCAGGTCACGCCTTCTCGGTCGAGCCGGGGATCTACCTGCCGGGTCGCTTCGGCGCGCGCATCGAGGACATCGTCGTCGCCACGTCCGACGGCGTGCTTCCTCTCAACCGGACCGACCACTCCCTGCACGCCGTCGAGGCGTGAGCGGCACCGTGCGCCCCGCCCCCAGCCGTTAGCCTTTGTGCATGGCACTTGTCGAGCGCCACAGCGCGGCGGCGCCCGAGCACCCGCTCCTCGTCGTCGTGCTCGATGGCTGGATCGATGCCGGCTTCGCCGCGCAGACGGCGCTCGTGACCCTGCTCGAGCAAGTGAAGACGGCGCCCTACGCGACCTTCGACATCGACGAGCTCGTCGACCGCCGATCGCGCCGTCCGCGGCTGCGGATCGACGACGGCGTGCGGGGCCCGATCAGCTTCGGCGAGCTGCAGCTCTCCGTCGGGGTGGATCGGCTCGGCGCGGGCGTCGCGGTGCTCTCCGGCCCCGAGCCCGACTACCGGTGGCGCGCGTTCGCCAAGGCCGCGGCCGGCCTCGCGGCCGAGCTCGGGGTGCGGCTCGCCGTGAACCTCGGCGGGTTTCCCACCGCGGCGCCGCACACCCGGCCGGTCCGGCTCGCCTCGACGGCCTCGAGCGCCTCGCTCGCCGGCAAGGTCGGCTACATCCCCGGCTCGATCGACGTGCCCGCGGGCATCGCCGACGTCGTCGGCGCCGACTGCGCGGCGGTCGGGATCCCCTCCGTGGGGCTCTGGGCCCGGGTGCCGCACTACGTCGCCGGGATGGTCTTCGCTCCAGGCGCCCTTGCCCTTCTCGACGGGCTCGTCGCCGTCTCGGGCATCGCCCTGGACCTGGACGGGCTACGTGTCGCCGCCGAGGCGAGCCGCCACCGGGTCGACGAGCTGATCGCGCAGTCCGAGGAGCACACGGCGATGGTCCGCCAGCTCGAGGAGCAGCTCGACGAGGGCGAGGACGTGCTTCCGGAAGGCGGGGGCCCGCACCTGCTAGGCGGCGACCTGCCGACCGGCGACGAGATCGCCGCCGAGCTCGAGCGCTACCTGCGCGGCGAGTCGCAGCAGTGACGCTGCTCGACGTCAGCCACTACCCGCCGGCGCGCGCCGCGATCTTCGACATGGACGGCTTGCTCGTCGACTCCGAGCCGTTCTGGCGCAGCGTCGAGGTCGACGTCTTCTCCGAGCTCGGCGTGGACATCACGCCGCTGCTCTCGCGTGGGCTCACGCTCGGGATGCGCACCGACGAGGTCGTGGCGTTCTTCAGGTCGCGACTTGACTGGGGCGGCACGGGCGACCGGGAGGTCGTCGCCCGCATCGTCGACGGCATCGTCGCCGCGATCTGGGAGGAGACAGAGCTGCTCCCCGGCGCCGTAGAGGCGATCGACCACCTCGCGGGGCTCGGCTTGAAGGTGGCGCTCGCCTCGGGCTCGACGCGGCCGGTGATCGACGCCGTGCTCCAGCGCTTCGAGCTCGGCGACCGCTTCCAGGCGGTCTGCTCGGCGGCCGACGACGAGCTCGGGAAGCCGCACCCCGCCGTCTTCATGCGGACGGCGGAGCTCCTCGAGGTCGACCCGCCCGAGTGCGTCGTGCTGGAGGACTCGCTGAACGGCTGCATCGCCGCCAAGGCGGCGCGGATGCGCTGCATAGCCGTCCCGGCGCCCCGCCATCTCGACGACCCGCGCTTTGCCATCGCCGATCTCAGGCTGACCTCGCTCGAGGCGATCGGCGACGACGCCGTCGCCGAGCTGCTCGGGCTCGAGCCGGCCGTCCACTGACGGCGCAGCCCGCTGAGCCCGGCGGGGCGGGCGGTCTGCTCTTCGCCGGCGGCTCAGCTCGGCGCCTCCGCCGGCGTGCCGGAGCGCATCGTGCCGGTGGCGGGATTCAGCGGACGAGGTTGACGAGGCGGGGCAGCCGCGTGACGACCCGCCGGGGTTCAGCCCCGTCGAGGTGGTCGCGCACCTTCGCAGAAGCGAGGGCGACACGCACCGCCTCGTCCTCGGAGATCGACGCGTCGACCTCGATGCGGTCGCGGAGCTTCCCGTCGATCTGGACGACCATCGTCACCCGCTCGGCACCGAGCAGCGCCGGGTCGGCGACCGGCCAGGGCTCGAGGTGGACGTGCCCGCCGTGGCGCCGCTCCCACGCCTCGGCGGCGAGGTGTGGGGCGAAGGGGGCGAGGAGCTTGAGGAGCACGTCGATCGACTCCTCGACGAGCTCGTCGCCGACGGCGCCCTTGGCGTGGGCGATCGTGCGCCGGAGCGACATGCACTCGGCGATGGCCGTGTTGAACGAATAGCGCTCGATCGCCTCGGTGACCTCGGCGATCGTCCGGTGGGTGAGCCGGCGCAGCTCTGCGCCCGAGCCGTCGCGCGGCCCAGCGCCGCCGGCGCGCGCGTCGCCGTTCGCGGCATGTGCCTCACCGCCGCCGGCGCGCGCGTCCCCGCCGCCAGCTCCGGCCTCGGTCTCCCCCTTGCCGGCCCCGCCGTCGGGTGCCGAGGTCGCCAGCGCCCAGACCCGCCTGAGAAACCGGCCGCATCCCTCGATGATCTCGTCGCTCTGCTCGCCCCAGTCGATGTCGTCGGTCGGCGGCCCGGCGAAGAGGTGGTAGAGACGGAGCGCGTCGGCGCCGTGGGTGGCGAAGTACTGGACCGGCGAGACGACGTTGCCCCGGGACTTCGACATCGCCCGGCCGCCGAGGCGGATCATCCCCTGGGTGAAGAGCTTGGCGAACGGCTCCCGGGTCTCCGCCGGCCCGAGCCCGAGGTCGCCGAGGGCGCGGGTGTAGAAGCGCGCGTAGAGGAGGTGGAGAATGGCGTGGGTGATCCCGCCGATGTAGTGGTCGACCGGCATGAAATGCCTCGCCGCCTCGACGTCGACAGGCCGGGAGTCGTCCCAGGGGTCGCAGAACCGGAGGAAGTACCACGA
>DAHVLW010000242.1:0-8441 GCA_027320205.1 Acidimicrobiaceae bacterium | reverse complement strand
GCAGTGAGTCGTAGAGGAGGAACCGCCCTCGTCCGGCGCCTTCGGCGGTCATGTCGCCGAGCGGGGCGGCGAGCCCTGCGAGCGGGACGTGCTCGGCCCCGGTCTCGTAGTCGACCAGGACCCCGTGCCGCTGGGAGAACGTCCCGCGGCGACTGTCCTGGCCGGTCAGGCGGACGTCCGTCCCCTCGGTGAGCAGCGCCCCGAAGGCAAGCGCCTCGCCGAGCGACCAGTCGACCTCGCCGCGGGCGTAGAGCTCCGCCCGCTGGGCGAGCTGGCGTGCCAGCTTTGGGTGCACGGTGAAGCCATCCGGCGCCTCGTGCAAGCGCGCCGCGATCGCATCGAGCGTGGCTCGCTCCACACCGGTGAGAAGGCCGAGGGTCGGGACTTCGCTGCCTTTTCGCTCCGGCAAGCGATCGACCCGCGGCGGGGCGGCCGAACGGGTCTCGTCGAGGGCGGCCTGGAGTCGGGCCGAGAAGTCGTCGAGCGCCTGCTCGGCCTCCTCGAGGTTGATGTCGCCCCGCTTCACGAGCGCCTCGGTGTACAGCTTGCGGACCGAGCGGTGGCGGTCGATCTCCTTGTACATCAGCGGCTGCGTGTAGCTCGGGTCGTCTCCCTCGTTGTGGCCGTGGCGGCGATAGCAGACGAGGTCGACGACCACGTCCTTCTTGAACGCCTGCCGGAAGCCGAAGGCGAGTCGCGCGACACGCGCGCAGGCTTCGGGATCGTCGCCGTTGACGTGGAAGATCGGCGCCTGGACCATCTTCGCGACGTCGGTCGCGTAGACCGACGAGCGGGCTTCGGTGGGCGGGGTCGTGAAGCCGAGCTGGTTGTTGATGACGAGGTGGACCGTCCCGCCGGTCCGATAGCCCCTGAGCTGGGAGAGGTTCAAGAGCTCGGCGACGACCCCCTGCCCGGCGAAGGCCGCGTCCCCGTGGAGGAGCACCGGCAGCACAGGGAAGCGGTCCGGTTCGCGCTCGCGGTCCTGCTTGGCGCGCGCCATGCCCTCGACGACGGGGTCGACGGCCTCGAGATGGGACGGGTTCGACGCGAGGGTGACCGGCAGCGTGACGCCGGCGTGACCCACGAACTTGCCCGAGGCCCCCTTGTGGTACTTCACGTCGCCGGAGCCCTGGACGGTCTCAGGGTCGAGGTTGCCCTCGAACTCCGCGAAGATCTCCGCGTAGGACTTGCCGACGATGTTGGCGAGGACGTTGAGCCGACCGCGGTGGGCCATGCCGAGCACGGCTTCCGAGATTCCCCCGCGAGCGGCTGCCTCCAAGAGCGCGTCGAGGAACACGATCGCGGACTCCCCGCCCTCGAGGCCGAAGCGCTTCTGGCCGACGTAGCGAGTGTGGAGGAACCGCTCGAACGCCTCCGCGGCGTTCAGCCGCCCGAGCACGTGCCGTTGCTCCTCTGGGCCGAGCGTCGCAGGCACGCCCTCGACGCTGCGCTGGATCCACTGCTTCTCGGCCGGCTCCTGGATGTGCATGTACTCGATGCCGATCGTCCGGCAGTAGGCGTCGCGCAGGACCTCGAGGATCCGGCCGAGGCTGAGCGCGTCGGTGCCGGCGAGCCCGCCCGTGGCGAAGGTCCTGTCGAGGTCCCAGACCGACAGGCCGTAGCTCTCGGGGTCGAGATCGGGGTGCATCGGCGGCGGCGCCGTGGCGAGCGGGTCCAGCTGTGCGATCAGGTGGCCGCGCACCCGGTACATGTTGATGAGCCCCTGGACCCGCATCTGCTTCTCGACGGCCGACCGCTCCCGCATCTGGCTCGCCAGCGGAGCGCTGTCCCGGCGCCAGTGGGCAGGGTGGTGCGGCACGCCGAGCGAGGCGAAGACCTCCTCGTAGAAGCCCTGCTCGCCGACCAAGTGCTCGTGCACCCGCGCGAGGAACAGCCCCGACTCGGCGCCCTGGATTATGCGATGGTCGTAGGTGGAGGTCAGCGTCACGACCTTGCCGACGCCGATCTCGGCGAGCGTGCCGGGGTCGGCCGCCAGGTACTCCGCGGGGTAGTCGAGCGCCCCGATGCCGATGATCGCTCCCTGACCCGCCATCAAGCGGGGAACCGACTGGGTCGTGCCGAGCGTGCCGGGGTTGGTGATCGTCACCGTGACCCCCGCGAAGTCGTCGACGCCGAGCTTGCCGGTGCGCGCCCGCCGCACGAGGTCCTCGTAGGCGTGGACGAAGCCGGCGAAGTCCAACGTGTCGGCCTGGCGGACGCAGGGGACGAGCAGGTTGCGCGACCCGTCGGCACGCTCGACGTCGATCGCGATCCCGAGGCCGACATGGGCGTGGCGGACCACGCCCGGCGAGCCGCTGCCGTCGGCGTCCTCGACGAAGCTCGAGTTGAGCGCCGGGACGCTCGAAAGGGCGCGCACCACCGCCCAGCCGATCAGGTGGGTGAAGCGCACCTTCCCGCCGGCGGCGCGGGCGAGGTGCTCGTTCAAGACCCGGCGGTTGACCTCGAGGAGCTTGGCAGGGACGGGACGGACGCTCGTCGCCGTCGGCACCGACAGGCTGCGGACCATGTTCTCGACGACTCGAGCCGGCGCGCCGCGAAGGGGCGTGGCACCCGCGCCCGCCGCCGCTGCGATGCGGGCACCGCCCGGCGCCCCGGACGGCTGCACCGCGGGCGCGGCTACGCCTGGCGCTGCCGTGGCAGTGCCGTCGGCGGGGCCGGCGCCGGCGAGGGCCGTGCCGGGCGGCGGCGCGCCCATGCTCTTGTAGTCTGCGAAGAACTCCTGCCAGCTCGCGCTCACCGACGACGGGTCCGTCCGGTACGCCTGGTACATCTCCTCGACGAGCCAGGCGTTCAGCCCGAGGGCGCCTGCGGCCGATGGCAGGCGTGCAGCCGCCACCCGATCCTCCTGGTCAACCACCTGGGCGATCCTATCCCGGCGGACGTCAGGTTCCGTCGCCCGGTCCGTCTCCGCGCGTGCCTCGCGGCGGCCGAGACCCGGGGACCGCCCGACCGGGCTGGTAATGTTGCCCGGACCGCTCGGCATCGGGGGCGCCGCCTCGGTGGCGTTGGGGCGTGCCGAGGCGCGGCCGCCTCGGTGCCGGGCGTCGGCGCCCAGCGCGCCGGCCGGCGAGCCCGGGGAAGAGGGCGATGATCCGCTTCGACAACGTCACGCTGAGCTACAAGGGCAGCCCGCCTGCCCTCGACGGGATCTCGCTCGAGATCCAGAAGGGGGAGTTCGTCTTCCTGGTCGGGCCGTCGGGGTCGGGGAAGACCACGTTCTTGAAGCTGCTCCTGCGGGAGGAGGTTCCCGATTCCGGGACGATCTGGGTCGCCGGCCGCGACATCGGCGCCCTGTCGCACTGGCGCGTCCCTTACCTCCGGCGAAACCTTGGTTGCGTGTTCCAGGACTTTCGCCTCCTGCCGAGCAAGACCGTCTCGGAGAACGTCGCCTTCGCCCTGGAGGTGATCGGCCGCCCGCGCAACGTCGTCGTCAATCAGGTCACCCAGGTCCTGGAGCTCGTCGGGCTCGGCCAGAAGCATGCCCGGATGCCGCACGAGCTGTCCGGCGGAGAGCAGCAGCGCGTGGCGATCGCCCGTGCCTTCGTCAACCGTCCGCTGGTCCTGCTCGCCGACGAGCCGACCGGCAACCTCGATCCGGCGACGAGCCAGGGGATCATGAAGCTGCTCGACCGGATCAACCGGACCGGCACGACCGTCGTCATGGCGACCCACGACGTCGGCATCGTGGACACGATGCGGCGCCGGGTCGTCCAGCTCGAACGGGGCCGGCTCGTGCGCGACCAGGCGCGAGGCGTCTACGGCTACGCGGACGACGCGACCATCTCCGGCCGCGGCATGCGGGCGATCTCGATCGTCGACACCTCCGGCGAGGAGCTCGGCGCGCCAGGCCTCCCGACGGGCCGGGTGGCGACCGTGCGGGCGCGCCGCGGCGAGCGCTGAGGCCCGGCTCTCGCGATGGCGGTGCCTCTCGAGTACGCGGCGCGGGAGACCGTCGCCAACCTCTGGCGCAACCGGATGATGGCCCTGGCGGCGATACTGACCGTCGCCGTCTCGCTCTCGCTCGTCGGCACGGCGTTGCTGCTGCGCCAGGCCGTGAATCGTCAGATCGGGCAGTGGAGCGACAACGTCAGCCTCCAGATATTCATGAAGGCGGACGCCACGCCCCAGCAGCTCGGCGATGTCAGGATGATGATCGCCCAGACGCCGCAGATCACGCGCTGCGGCTACCTCGACCACCAGAGGTCCTACCAGCAGGCGAGGCAGGTCCTCGCCGGCTCGCCGACGGCGATCGCGGCGCTGACGCCCGCCACGACGCCGACGGTGTTCAAGTGCCAGCTGGAGCGACCCGGGGACGCCCCGGCCGTGGCCGCCACCTTCAACACCGGCGTCCCCGGGGTCTACCAGGCGACGTCGCCCAGCCGGAGCATCCACGTCCTCCAGCAGGTTGCCAACGTGCTCCAGCTCATCCTCCTCGTGATCGCGATCGTGCTCCTCGTCTCCTCCCTGGTCCTGATCCTCAACGCGATCCGCATGGCGATCTTCGCCCGACGGCGCGAGGTCGGCGTGATGAAGCTCGTCGGCGCCACGAACTGGTTCATCCGCGTCCCGTTCATGCTCGAGGGCCTCGTGCAGGGACTGCTCGGGGCGCTCGCCGCCGTCGTCATCGTCCTCTTGTCCAACATCGGGGTGGGTTACCTGATCCGCCACTACAAGATCTCGGTGTTCGGGGCGGCGGTGCTGCCGGCGCACGACCTCGTCATGACCGAGCTCGTCGTCGTGCTGATCGGGGTCGTCGTCGGGGTCGCCGGCTCCTCGATGGCCGTCCGCCGCTTCCTCGACGTCTGAGCTTCGTGCCGGTCCGCGCCCTCGCGGCGGCCGGGAGCTGGGGCGCGAGCCGCGTCGCGACCGGCGTCGTCACGCGCGCCGGCATCCTCGACACCTTCGGCGCGATCGACGCGCGGCTCCCGTGGGCTTCGGTGACGAAGCTCTGCACGGCCCTCGCGGTCCTCGTCGCCGTGGAGGAGGGGACGGTCTCCCTCGACGACGACCTCGGACCCCCTGGCGCGACCGTCCGGCACCTGCTCGCGCACGCCTCCGGGCTCGGCCCCGACGACCGCGGGCGGCAGCTCGCACGCCCCGGCACGCGCCGGATCTACTCCAACGCGGGCTACGAGCTCCTCGGGGAGCACCTCGCCCGGCGCTCGCGGATGTCGTTCTCTAGCTATCTTCGGGCCGGGGTCCTCGAGCCGCTCGGGATGCAGCGGACCTCGCTCGCGGGCACGCCCGCCGCCGGAGCGACCGGCCCCCTCGGGGATCTCGTCGCGCTCGCGGCCGAGCTCCTGTCCCCGACCCTCGTCTCCCCGGCGACCTTCGAGCTCGCCACCTCCGTCGCGTATCCCGGGATCGACGGGGTCCTGCCGGGGTTCGGCCGGCAGGCACCGTGCGACTGGGGACTCGGCTTCGAGCTCAAGGACGCCAAGTCGCCGCACTGGACCGGGACGCGCAACTCGGGCCGGACCTTTGGCCATTTCGGCCAGAGAGGCGCCTTCCTCTGGGTGGACCCCGACGCCGGGCTCGCCTGTGCGGCCGCGTGCGACCGGGACTTCGGTCCGTGGGCCGCTGCGGCGTGGCCGTCGCTCTCCGACGCCGTCCTCGGCGAGGTGCTGGGCGGGCTCACCTGACGGCCGCGACCGGCGCTGGCGCGCGGATACGCTCGTCGCCCGTGAACGCGGCACCGCTTAAGGCAGCCCGTTGCGCCGGCGCGGCACCCGAGGACCCGGAAGGGCGCTCCCGGTGCTGCGCCTCCCGGTGCGCGGCGTGAAGGGCGTTCTCCTCGCGGGCGGCACGGGCAGCCGCCTCCACCCGCTGACCCGCATCACGAACAAGCACCTGCTGCCCATCTACGACCGCCCGATGATCTCGTACGCGGTCGAGGCGCTCGTCAAGTCCGGGGTCGTCGAGATCATGGTCGTGACCGGCGGCACCCACGCCGGGGAGTTTCTCCGCCTCCTCTCGAGCGGCGAGGAGCACGGGGTCGAGGTCCTGTGCTACGCCTACCAGGACCGCCCCGGAGGTATCGCGGAAGCGCTCGGTCTCGCCGAGCGCTTCGTCGGCGACGACGCCGTGGTCGTGATGCTCGCCGACAACATCTTCGGACGGACGATCCGGCCGACGGTGGAGTCCTTCGGCTCGCAGAAGAGCGGAGCACGCCTCTTGCTCGCGCCCGTCGCCGAAGCCGAGCACCTCCGCCACCTCGGCGTGCCCGAGCTCGACGAGGAGCAGCGGATCGTCCGCATCGTCGAGAAGCCGAGCCTGCCGCCCAGCAGCTACTGCGTCACCGGCCTGTACTGCTACGACCCGTCGGTGTTCTCGATCATCTCCCGGCTCGAGCCCTCGGCGCGGGGCGAGCTCGAGATCACCGACGTCAACAACCACTACATCGCCGAGGGGGCGATGGGCTACGACGTGCTGGAGGGCTTCTGGGGCGACGCCGGCGAGTCGATCGACGCCTACTACGCGGTCAACGACGAGGTGCGCCGGCGCGGGGCCAACCGGGAGTGAGCTCGCCGACCGCTCGGCGCAGCCGCGGACGCTCGGGAATGCCCTCGAACAGCCAACGTGCCGCGACCCGGCGGGTGCGCGGGGCCATGCCGGCCGACGCGACCATGGCGCCGGCGCCGACCGGGGATGAGATGGCGGCGGCGATCGCCGCCGACACGCGGTGCTCCGGGATGATCGTGCGCCGCATAGCGGTGGCGTAGCTCCGTGCGACGGCTTCGGGTCCGGTGGTGCCGTGACGGAGGATGGCGCGCGCCGCGGCGATACCGGTCTCGAGCGCCTGGCCGACCCCTTCCCCGCTGAGCGGGTCGGCGGCCCGCGCCGCGTCCCCGGCGTAGAGCACGCGACCGGCCTGACCGACGAGCTCCGCGACGGCCGTGCCCGCCGGGATCGGCCACGAGCGGGTCGGGCCCTCGAGCTCGGCCGCAGGTCCGACGAGCGAGTCGAGGAATGCGCCCGACAGCTCGTCGCGCCACGCCGCCGCGAGCCGCCCGCCCGGCGAGCCCGGTGGGCGGGGTAGGCAGATCCCGACGTTCGCCGTGGCGCCGTCGAGCGGGAAGCACCAGGCGTAGCCGGGGAGGAGCAGCGGCTCGAACCAGACCCACATCCCCTCGGCTGCGACCGGCCCGATGCCCCTCACGTAGGTGCGGAAGGCGTGGAGCGGGGCACGCCGGCCTCGACGGCCCGCAGCGGCCACGCCGCCCGTCCGGCCGCCCGCGGCCGGCGCCCCGGGGGGCCCGAGGAGGGAGCGGACCTTCGAGAAGGCGCCGTCGGCGGCGACGAGGTACCTCGAGCGCAGCGCCGTCCCGTCCTGGAGCGTGCAGGCGCAGGCGGTGGCGCGGGCGCCGGCGGTCGATCCGGCGCCGACCGGCAGGCGGACGGCGACGTCTCCCACCGCCGATCCCTCCCGGAGACGGGCGCCGGCATCGCGCGCAAGGTCGGCCAGGGCGGCGTCGAGGTGCAGGCGTCGCACCACCGCAGCCGAGCTCCGTCGTCCTCGCGCCGGAGCGGCGTCAGGCACCCGGGAGGTCGGGAGCTCGACGACCCGCCCCGCGGGCGAGCGAACCCACATGCGGCTCACCTCTCGGAACGACCGCAGCGCGCCGACGTCGAGACCGAGCTGCTCGAGTCGCTCGAGCGCCCGGCCCGTGAGGCCGTCGCCGCAGCACTTGTCCCGCGGGAAGCGAGCGCGGTCGACGAGCACGACGTCGAGCCCGCCCCGTGCGAGCACCGTCGCGGCGGAGCTGCCCGCTGGCCCGGCGCCGACGACGACGACGTCGGCCTCGATCTCGTCGCTCACCGAGTGCCCGTGCCGGCGCGTCCGGCCGTCGACGGCGCCGAGAAGGCGGCGTGGAGCGCCTCGGCGAGCGTCGGGTGCACGAATCGGTAGCCGCTGTGCCCGAGCACCGCCGGCACGACCCTCTGGCTGGCGAGGAGCAGCTCGCCCGCCGCCTCGTCGCCGGCGAGAAGGCGCAGGGCGGCGGCGGGGACGGAGAGGCGAGCCCGGCGTCCGAGCGCCGACGCGATCCCGGCGGCGAGCTCGCCGTTGCGCGCCGGTGCCGGCGAGGTCGCGTTGCACGGCCCGGCCAAGTCCGGCGCCGTCGCGACGTGGAGGAGCGCGCCGACGGCGTCCTCCAGCGAGATCCAGCTCGACCACTGGCACCCGGACCCGAGCCGGGCGCCGAGACCCGCCCGGCTGATCGGCGCGAGCAAGCGCAGGAGGCCGCCGCCGGGGCCGAGCACGAGGCCGGCGCGGACGTTCACGACGCGGGCACCTGCGTCGGCCGCGGGCGTTGCCGCCGCCTCCCACGCCCTGCAGATCTCGGCCAGGGTGCCGCCCCCCGGAGCGCTCTGCTCGTCCAGGAGCTCCTCGCCGCGATCCCCGTAGTAGCCGACGGCCG